>NZ_JAIVFR010000211.1 GCF_020829685.1 Nostoc sp. CHAB 5715
ACAACTTTACCTTTTCGCATGGTTGTTGTTCGAGATTGGTGCTTCCGAAATACGGCATCACAATCAAGTTTTTTAATAGCAATCATATCAGAGTAAGCGCAAAAAGCTCTATCCCCTAAAAGCACATCATTGGGTTTGAGAAAACTGTACATTTTTCTCGCTAATTTAATATCATGAGTGTTCAGGACATCAATGCACAAGGCAACAGCACCTCCCGTCAACAAACTGAATATCGCACCAATCTTGGCAATTGGGAAACCACATCCTCCTTTTTGACTACTAGGTTGAGGATAAACTTTGCTGGTTCTCTATGGTGTCTGGCATGGAAACAGTTGAACCGTCTATTACTAAGACATTGCGACCACACCACAAATGTTCTTTTGTCACTTTCTCTTCTAGATTTCGTGCTGAGGAATTGAAAAGTTTCTCTAATAATTTCTCTGGGAGCCTTGCTCTCGCTTGGCAATATCCACTAGTATCCGTTGAGGGAACTTCTACTTCTGATTCTGCTAGATGTGCAATTATTTTACTCACAGCATTATGGCAAGTTTTGTCGGTATCCAGAACCTGAGATAGAAATGCCCACAATGTTACAAACGGATCAAATAACCGCTTTTTGTATTTAATCTTTAATTCGGAAATTGCTTGTCTTATTACAGACTCTGGCAATAGTTCTTTGAAAGGTAAACCTAAACTTTGATTAAATTTATCCTTGAGGATTTGTACTCTTAGTGTCACAGTAGTAGTAATTTTGATTTTGGCTTATTCGTCTCAAAAATAGTATTTCACGGACGAGTAAGCTTTTTCTACCTCCAAAAACTTTTGGACAACTGTACATCATTTCTCCATTAGCGATCGCCTGCTTATGCCATTACTGCTCGTCAAAGCCTGACTGAAAAAGGAGTCTCAGTTGGGCCAATTACCGATGTCGGTCACGGAGTGCAATTATCCACCTTCAAGGATATTGACGGAAATTTGTTAGGGCTTAGGCAAAATCCGCAGTCTTAACCTGGATTTACACCTAAATCGGGGAATTAGGCAGGGATATGATTTCATTTGCAATTTAACCTAACTGTCTTAGTGGGGGATCAGCCTAAAAAAGCTTGTAAAACGAATCTTGACCCAAGATTTCCCACCAACAGTTATGGTACTAGTTCGTTACAACCCCTGGCAAGAATTGAACGCTTTAGAACGCCAAATCAACAGTTACTCTACCGACAATAATTGATTGAGATAGCTAAACGCCCAGTTATGAGATGACTGGGCTTTTTTGTAACAATTGTCTGTGAGGGAGCGATGCCTACTGCGGGCTACGCCTACGCAGGTGTAACTAAAGTCCACATGGGATTGCACCAAGCTAAGAGATAATTTTATCTTTTGAGAGTTTATAAATTATTGTTTGCTTATATTGACTATCAAATAAATACGTGGCTAACTATTCTTGAGAATGGTGTTGTGTATCAAATTGTTTAGAGATTGGCGTGCAGCTTTCCAAGATGAAAGAGACGGTTATAGTCGCACTAACCTTTCTAATATTTAATTGTCGAGGCTTACATATGTAAACCCTATTTTCTCGTTCCTCTAAAGTGCAACAGTTACAATCATTAGACTCACAAATTCCAAATGCTGACCAGAAGAGAGTTTTAGGCATTAAACCTCAAGAGCGATCGCTTCTCTATGGGTAGCTTGTTTCCTTGTAGGGATACGCCAAGGTTATAGAAGAATCAAGGTTATTAACAATTGAAGGGTGAATTCGTCAAAACTGAGACTAAATGTATTTAAAAGCAAGAAAAATGACATGAATCAGCGTCAAAACTCAGAAAACCAACAAGTCCAAAATAGCAATAATAGTGCAAATAATGATAGTCGCAAGTCGGAAGAACAGACTAGCTTAGGCTCAATTTTCACTGAACCGACACCAGGAGGTAATCAAAAGACAGTGGCGACACTGTTTGGTGAGGTGGTTTGGCTGTTCACACAATCACCAAGGCATAAAAATTTCTTTCTGTTCGATTTGGAATGGCTGGTAATGACACCGATAATACTCAAGCAGTTTCGGGTGTTTTATGCCCCTGATAGACCGATAGGGGTAGCACTTTGGGCTTTTGTGAATGAAGAGATAGAAAAGCGGCTGATGGCGGGGAATGCCAAACTTGCACCAGCTGATTGGAAGTCAGGCGATCGCTTGTGGTTAGTTGATATTATTGCACCTTACGGAGGGCAAGAAGAAATGATTCAGGATTTGAAGGAAAAGGTATTTCCGAACAAGGAAATTACATTTCTAGCTTTTGCAGAAGGAAATGCTACTGCGAAAAAAATTTAAACAAAATATTCAATATATACACGTTATTGAGTAGAAAACTTCAACTGTCTAATCTTCAACAATTAAACAAGTAAAAACTGAGAGGTTTAGAAAGATGGCAGAACAAACTAATTCAACACTAAAATATTCATCCGATCGATCTGGTGCTTTACAGGCTACTAAAGATTTTAAACCTGGAACTATTGGATATGGGGTTCACAAGGGAATTTACTTACTTTACCACGGAAAAATTCCTGAAATAATTGGGACTACATTTCCTTTTTGGCCATTTGAGACTGGTGGATATAGGGCTCGAAATAGTGCAGAAATTGGTGCATTTTTTCAAAGACCTAATATACAGGAATTGATGCAAAAATCAATTACTGATACTAAGTCAAATCTTATAGTCGCCCAGGAAGAAGTTAAATATTGGGAGTTAGTTTTGAACAATCCTTCTTCTTCGGATTATGATAAAGCAGCAGCAAGACTTGCTTTAAAATTTACGCCAGAAGATAGAGCTCAATTGCAAGAATATTTTGCCAACGGGAAGGATAGGGACGCAATAGATTTTATTAATAAGAAGTTAGGATGGTCTGGGACGCTGGATGCATTCGGTAATGCTTTATACAATATTCATGAGTGGTTCACTTCTGAATGTTTCACCGCAGAAACCCCAATTTTAATGTCAGATGGCACATATAAACCCATCACTGAGATTAAAATTGGCGATGAAGTAATGGCATTTGAAGGGTTAGGAGAATTACAACCTCGTAAAGTCACCCAAACCTTTATCACCCCTAACAGAAAAGTTGTTCAATTAGGTGATATTAAAGTTACATTAGCACATCATTTCTTGCAACATGATGGCAGCTTTAAAACCTTAGAAGAAATTGATACCAATGCCTTTTTAGTTGGCATAACAGGAAAACTTATTCCCCATCCTGGTATTCAACCAATAGAAGGTGAACATACAGTTTATAACTTTACTGTTGAAGGATTACATACATATATAGCAGGAGATTATCGGGTTCATAATTTATCTTATGTAGATTTACGTAATAAAGCAATTGTCGGCAACCAAATCGGTGAAATATTTGGTTCATCTTTAGGACAAGCGATCGCAGGAGATAATGTTTTTGCACAGATCGGCTCACAAACGGTACTTTCAACAGTTTTGGGCAATGTTGGTCAGTTTCTTGACATTTACTTAGATCCTATAGATCCTAAAGTCAACCTATCAGTTGCAGTTAAAGCTGGATTTGATGATTTTAGTGAGGATCTATTTAAAAACCTAAAATCTACTAGCACTAATGCCATCAGTTCATTCCTCACAGCTGAACTGTCGGAAGCATTAGATATTCCAGGCGATTTTGGGGGACAGCTTTTAAAATCTTCTATTGGCAACGTAACATCTACTGTCGTGGGTAATGTTGTCGATTATGTTGCCAAAGGAGCAAAAGCTCCACTAGATCCCTTTAACGGTCTTGACACTAACATTGTTACAAATTTGAGTTCTTTTGTTGGTGGTTATCTTGCCCGTCAAGTTATCTCACCCAAAACCACAGCAGGGGCGATCGGCGGCTCGATTGGTGGAGCGATCGGGTCAACAATTGCCGGTTTAACAGCAGTAAAGTCTTTTATTGGCGGTATTGGAAGTAATATTGCCAGCGCATTAGGTCTATCAGCTGCGACATCAAATTTTTTAGGATCTTTGGGAAACCTTATTCTTCCTGGCATTGGTGCTCTTGTCGGTACGCTTGTTGGCACACTCTTGGGAGACTGGATCAACGAGCGATGGGGTGATGAAGCACGTGCCTGGGCTTCGCTAGAACTCGATTCTACAAATGGCAAATTTTACCTCTCCCATACATGGCGAAAAGAAGGCGGCAACAAACGCTTTGCTATTGAGATGGCACAAGCGAGCCGCGATACACTCAACAGCTATCTCGACATCATTGGTGGCGTGCATATAGCAACTAGTAACCTTTATCATCGCTATGGCCACCGTGAGAAAAAACTCTACGTCAACTTCAGAGATGAGCTCCACGGCAATAAAGAGATCAAACGTTCAACACCGGAAGGGATTATCGATCTTGGTGTCATTGACACGCTCAAACGTCTGCGGCTTGCTGGCGGTGACGTACTCATGAAGCGAGTAATTGAGAAAACGCAGTCCAAGACCATTAAGGAACTCAATGGTGATCTACAAATTGCACAAGATTATGTGCGTTACCTTGAGAACAAAGATGTCATCGATCTGATGATCGCGTCCGCTCCAAACTCCGCTTTTGCCGCAGGTTGGGTGATTACCCTTATCCGGGCGGAGGAGATTGGGATCACTGACTGGTCGAAGTCAGATTTCTATGGAGGGCTGGCAGTATTCTTTGAAAGTCTTGGACTGGAAAAAACAGGGGCATCTCTCGACAATCTCAACATTACCGTTGAAGGCACGACCTTGAAACTTGAGGTCATCATCGATGGTAACGTTGTGCATAGCATTGAAATTACCGACATCGAAAATAAAATCGGTTACAAGCATCTCAGTGCCAATGCAACTGGTGCGACTGTCAACGGCACAGCCGGAAACGACATCTGGCTCGCTGAGAATGTCGCCAGCACATTTATCGACAGTGATGTAGCTAATGATGGAGAAAGCAACGATATTCTGGTCGGCGGCTCAGGGAATGATAGTATCAACGCTGGTTTAGGGTGGGACTTTGTGCGTGGCAATGGCGGCAATGATTTGATTGTTGGTGGCGCTGGCAATGACGCACTTTATGGTGGAGATGGTGACGACATCATTTATGGCGATGAAAACGCAGGTTTTGCTGCTATCCCGGCAGATATTGAGATTTCTGATGGCGCAGCAGATAATGCAAAGTCTGTATCAGACATCACACGCCAGACTTGGTTCAGTAGTGCCACACATCCACAACTCGTTTTCTACAATGACGAAATCCACGGTGGCGCTGGCAGTGACAGCATCGCAGGCGGCGAAGGTGATGATCATTTGTTTGGCGATGCTGGCAACGACAAGCTTTATGGCGATGCTGGCAACGATCGTCTCGAAGGCGGCAATGGCGCGGATATTATTTATGGTGGTGCGGGATACGACGCGGTAAGCTACGCGAATGCTACGGCTGGTGTGACTGTCGATCTCGCAGGCGGCACGTTCAAAGGAACCGCATCGGATGGCGATCAGCTTTATTCGATTGAAGACATTATTGGCTCTGCTTTTGGCGACACATTAAAGGGTGATGCCTTTGCCAACATCATTGATGGCGGAGCGGGGGCTGACACAATTGATGGACGCACAGGACGCGATGCAGTGAGCTTCTTCTCCAGTACTTATGGAGTCGAAATCAATCTGAACACTGGTATAGCTGTTACCAAAATCGGGGAAACGACTACGGAAACAGATACCCTTCTCAATATTGAAGATGCGATCGGCTCAGCCTATGATGATACCCTAATCGGTTCACCCCTAGGCGGTGGACTGGACGGAGACGCGGGGAACGATACCATTATTATTCATCACGATGATATTGATGTTGCCAATGGGGCAGCTACCTACGATGTCCGCGGCGGGGAAGGGGTTGATAACCTCTCATTTGCGAATTGGGATAAATCACGCGGTGTGCAAATTAATCTCAACGGTTCTAAAAACGGACATAGCTTTAGTAGTATCGAGAAGGCGATTGGTAGTACCTTAGCAGATAGTATCACTGGTTCTGCCAAAGCTGAAATCTTTGATGGTGGCAAAGGCGATGATGTTTTTAACATCAGCCAAGGAGGTGATGTTTATTTACTGAATCGAGGTAGCAACAATGATCAATTGCGTCAAATAGTCGTGCAAACAGATGTGAATCAGACATCGAATCACGGAACTATCAAAGTAAATAACGACTTCTATCGACAACTTTACCCAGGACTAAAAAAGAGAAAGGTTGAGTTAAAAGTAAATTACAAAGACAGTGTGAGCTACGGTGTACTTCCCAATGAAGACGAGAAGATTTCTCAGCAGCAATCAATCGTTTTTGGTGAAGATATTACCTATCACGATATCTTTGGTAACTTAACGGCGATCAACCCCAACACAATCAATCTTGCCTATGAAAAATATTTTACCAACGGTTATCCTAGTAACTCAAAAATCATTACGAAACAAGAACTAATTGACTTACTTAGTTCTATCGATTTAACCATTGGCATTAAACCAGAAAACGCTTATATTACCAACTCTCAAGCAATTCAGTCACAACTGACAGACACCATTACGATTCAAGGTGGTGGCATTTTGCCTGATCAAGATAGTAAAAATCTATCTTGGGTAGGCTTTTCAGAAGAGGGCTATAGTAAGAAGCGTCATAAAAAGATATTTAAGGACGATACATTTACTGTTACCCATCAGGGAACACAATACAATTTTGGCGTGAATCAGCCAATCGAACGCCTTGGTTTTGCCGATTCTGGTCATATCGAGCTTGGTCAAATCAAATACTTCAAAGATGGCAGTGCAGATGTAGATACCCTTGTCGCTGATACAGATAAAGCTACATGGCTTTATGGGGGTAATGCAGACGATGTTATCAAAGGGTCTAAGAAAGCAGACGTTCTGATTGGAGGTAAGAGTAATGACTTTCTTCAAGGGAATGATGGAGATGACCAATATGCTTATTGGTTAGGAGACGGCTATGACATTATTGACGACCAGGTAGGTATTGATACCATTGTCTTTGGCGGTGGCATTACCCTCAATGATATTAAACTCAAAGTTGGTAAACTTGATGATTCAACCAACTACAAAAGTTTCAGAGAAATCCTTCCTAATGAAGTATCACCCGATCTCAAAATAGAAATTTACAACCCCCAAACCACAGCCCTGACTGGTTCAATTACAGTGATTGATTTTCAGGATTTAGCCAACTTTAAAGATAAACTTAGGTTTGCTGGCGATTACGAAGTTTCTATTTTTGAATTGCTTGAAAAGTCAGGAGATAAACGGCTACCTACCCTAACCGGAACCACTGGTGACGACACTTTAACAGGTAGTGAAGCAGATGAAGCGTTTTGGGGACTGGCTGGTAATAACACCATGCGCGGTAACGAAGGCGATGATATCTTTTATGCTCATGGCGGTGCTGACAATATTGATGGTGACGATGGTTCTGACACTCTTGATTATCGCTATGCCACAGATGCAGTGATTATCAACCTTAGTACGGAAATAGTGGCAGAATCGACCAATTTTACTGACAAATTCAACGCTATCGAAAATGCTGTTGGTTCTGATTTCGACGATACCATCATCGGCAACGACGGCGACAACATTCTTGTTGGTCGTGCTGGAAATGACGTGATTAACAGTGATAAAGGAAACGACCGCTTATTTGGTGACTCTGGCGATGACTTGATTCAAGGCGATCGCGGTGATGATCTCTTGAATGGTGGTGCTGGTAATGATACTTTAACAGGTGGTGGGGGACGCGATCGCTTCTCTTTCACTCAACCTAATCATCGCATTGACACTATCACTGATTTCACCGTTGCTGATGATTTGATTGAAATTTCTGCTTCTGGTTTTGATAATAATTTGGCTTTTGGACAACTTGATATCAGTCAATTCACTCTGGGAAACCAAGCTTCCACTAACGCTCAACGCTTGATTTACAATCATACTAACGGCGACTTACTTTTTGATAGTGATGGGAGTGGAACTATCTCTGCTATTCGCTTGGCTAAACTTAATCCTAACTTAGCACTAACTCATCAACACTTTGTTGTGGTCTAGTTCCTAATAATTCCTTTTCAGGGCTATCTTTTTAATTTGCACTGATGCGATCGCATTAGTAGGCTAGTTGTTGCCGAATTGCTATTTGTTGTTGATAAAATTCAATCTCTGCGGTGATTTGTGAGAATAATTCTTCTGCGGAGAGAGCGTTTGGATTTGAGACTCCTGATCTCGACTTTATCCATTTTTGATTCAATCAAGCAGCGTAAACAGCAATATCTCTCAAACGCTCAAATAAATGTTATGTATGCAGTAAAACCCGCATTTTTTAGCGATCGCCTGATTTGACAATGAATGCACATAACCACGTTTTTTTGTCCGATTATTAACAACAAACATCTCAAACCCATATTCTCTCGTCGAAACTAGCTGGATTGCGAAACTGGCGATCGCACCCTATAAGTTAGTCACAGAGATACTTGGGCAGTTTTCGGAGATGTCTAATTGATGTCACTGTTAACAGATTATGTACCACAACTGTAAGGATGGTTGCGATCGCTCTCCTAATTCTTAGAGGAAGTGCGATTCGTTGAGAGTTAATCACGGTTAAAGTCCGTAAATAACCTCTCCAACCAAACCTAGAAATAGGGAAGGTTGAACTCCTTACAAAGGTAGGTATTTTGTATTTGGTCATTTTTTGACTATTTCAGCCGATGCTTAAATCCTGAAACGACCAAGCCACGTTAAACAGTTGAGAATTTTCTCAACTATTTTCGAGATTCCAAAAAACCTACCCTTGAAAGAGGTTGAACTCTCTCAACTTGAGTG
>NZ_JAIVFR010000212.1 GCF_020829685.1 Nostoc sp. CHAB 5715
TTAAGACTTGTGTATACACCGTAGCTTGGCAAGGGGGAGGGCGTAGCCGGGGGGTAAATATATGCAGCTTTACAAAGAAACGGTATTAGATTAGGACTTACGCAAAATATCTCTCAAACTCTCATTTTTACCTCAAATTAAATTTATTTGCTGAAAGCAAAACAGTGATTTTAACACTCAACAAACTGAGGTGTATAGATTTTTCATGCATACTTGAGGGGGGAGAAGGCAGTTGCCGTCAGCAACCACTTTCTCCCCCTTTAATCATTATCATTCTTGAGAAAATGCCGTCTTCTCTGCGCCTCTGCGGTTCGTTACTCCGTTAGGACTTACGCAGCGATGATTATAGGACTTACGCATTGACGCAAAATACATAGTATGTAAGGCTTGAAAAACCACATCTGTCGTAGGGGCACAGCATTGCTCATTGGTGTCAACAAAAGCCTTGAAATAGCTTAACTGTTGGCTTCCTCGCCCGCCTCGAACTAAAGTTCTTTGGCTTTCAGCTAAAGTCTACTGAAGTAGACTAAAGATTTTTGGCTATATTTAGTCATCTAAAGATGACTTTCGCTATTAGCAAGGAACTTCAGTTCCTTGCGGGACATGGCTTTTACGTTAAGTTGACACGTATGAGCTGGCTCGTGCCCCTACAGCGCGGGTTCACTGATCATCAAAGAACGATTAATAAAGGCTGAAACGACCTATTTTCGTGAAACATACCATGATTAATTTGTACAGTGCGTAAGTCCTAGATTAGTCATTGCGAGCGGAACGCAGTGTAGCGTTCGCGGAGCGTCTCTTAGAGTTGCAATCCCAGTCTTGACGAGATTGCTACCCTGCGGGAACGCCTTTGGCGAACGCAATGCTTGCAATGACGAAAGTACGTTGCCTTTGCGTAAGTCCTGTCCGTAACTCATGCGTAAGTCCTATTATAGTTTTGGGCAAAGTGCGATCGCCTGTTAAGTTTTGCCTACGCAGCAATATCTACTAACAAATTGCTTTGCGTCTACGCACTCTCCAACAAGCGGGAGCGGTCTACCTTCAAGCGGGAGCGGTCTACCTTCAAGCGGGAGCAGTCTACCTTCAAGCGGGAGCAGTCTACCTTCAAGCGGGAGCAGTCTACCTTCAAGCGGGAGCGGTCTACCTTCAAGCGGGAGCAGTCTACCTTCAAGCGGGAGCAGTCTACCTTCAAGTGGGAGCGGTCTACCTTCAAGTGGGAGCGGTCTACCTTCAAGTGGGAGCGGTCTACCTTCAAGCTTTTATCAAGATTAAACATATTATTTTTATAAATACCAATATCTAGTAATTAAATTCCGAAAAATTACTGCTATAGCTTGAAAATTTTATTAAAAAAATTGCGAGTTTTGCTGAACCGGAATGCAGTTTAATTGAGGCAAGCTAGCTCTAGAACCATTTTAAAGGAGTAAATCTATGTCTCGCAGAAAACGTACCTCCCGCATTCTAGAAAAAGCTGAGTTAAGATCCTCTGGACTAAAATCGATTGTTCCAAGCATCAAATTTGATGATGATAATAATATAGAAAAACTCATTGCATCAATTGAGCAGTTACGTACAAAACTTGATGCTTATAATACCGCTCTGTCTGTGATTGACTCTTCTCAAAGTGAGATTGAAGAAATGGAAAAAAACTTAAGCAGTCTTTCAGAGAAGATGCTAATGGCGGTTGCGATCAAATACGGTAAAGACAGCCGCGAATATGAGATGGGGGGTGGTGTTCGCAATAGCGAACGTATTCGCAAAATCAGGTCGAGCCGCTTGAAAGCTAGTGCAGCGCAAGTATCAGTTGAAAATGCTAAAACCGCCTAGATTCTACCCCACCCCCAACCCCCTTTCAAGGGTAGGTTTTTTGGAATCTCAAAAATAGTTGAGAAAATTATCAACTGTTTAACGTGGTTTGGTCGTTTCAGGATTTAAACATCGGCTGAAATATTCAAAAAATGACCAAATACAAAATACCTACCTTTGTAAGCCCCCAACCCCTCCCCTTGGTACTACGGTGTACACACATCTTGGTAATGAAGCCCAAACCCCAATACGGTTCAGTTAAGGATAATCGTAGGTTGGGTTGAACGAAGTGAAACCCAACAAACCACCGAAAATGTTGGGTTTCGTTCCTCAACCCAACCTACGCAGTTTAAGGTTTTTGACTGAAGCACTTGATATATGCCCCGGTTTGAAAGTGGGTGGTCTTTTAACTGGCACTCTTAAGAGTAACCGCGATCGTGGTGACTTTTACCAGGAGCGTCTAAAAGCACTCTCTCGACGGTAAATTCACAGATAATTAAGGATTGTGAAAAATCATCGTAATGAGTCAAATAACAGTATACTAAATAACTAGTTGATGTTTAAAAGCTGTACATAGCTTTCCTTACTGT
The DNA here is from genome assembly GCF_020829685.1 of Nostoc sp. CHAB 5715. Lineage (GTDB taxonomy): Bacteria > Cyanobacteriota > Cyanobacteriia > Cyanobacteriales > Nostocaceae > Nostoc. Next base: position 2,397 of record NZ_JAIVFR010000212.1, read on the forward strand.
CAATGATTACAAAACAAAAAATTGGAGAACTATGAGTATGAAAATTCCTCGCAGAGGTTTTTTTATAAAAGGTGGTTTAGCCCTTACTGGGTTAGCATTACCTAATCTTGTTCAGAAAGCTTACGCTCAAAGAATACTCGAGTATCCTGAAGCCGAGCCTAGTCAAAAAGCTATTATTGAGTATACGGCTCATCTACAGGGTCTCGGCGACACCAACTTTATTAAGCAACCTCTTTTATGTGGAACAACGGGGCAAAGTAGAAGGTTGGAAGGATTCTTAATTAGACTTGCACCTGGTTCTCAGAATGTGGGTTTGCGATACTTCGCACACATACAAGACCAAGGAGACACAAGCTGGAAATTTTTGAATCAGTATTGTGGTACTAAAGGACAGAGCCTTCGATTAGAGGGATTTGCAATAGAACTTACGGGATTGTCCATCCTAAATTATGATGTTTACTACTCCGCACATCTTCAGGGCACAGGAGATACACCTTGGTATAGAAACGGCGAGTTTTGTGGTACGAGGGGGCAAAGTACAAGGGTAGAAGCAATTTCTATCTTTATTGCAGACAAAATTTGATATTCTGTGATTAACCCGGCGTTGCTAGGGAGGATCACAATTTAGCAAAAATAGGACTTACGCAAAAATCGCCGACTGCGCTTAATTTATCGAACCGCCTTTGCTTTTCTACAAGAGGCTGCGCCAACAGAACCTGCGCGTTCGGGTAGCATCTGGTAGAAAAGAATCGGAGAGTGTGCGTAAGTCCTATTGCGTATAAAACAGCAGCAGAAAGGTGAAATCGCTAATGAATACTCACAAGTGACAGATTCTCTATCATAAGTAAGAGCCATAAAGAAGCTAATATTTGCAACGATCGCTTCTGAAGGTACAAAAATTTATTCATGCAAATTCAAACACCAGACTGGGTAAAGCACGCTGTTTTCTACCAAATCTTCCCAGACCGCTTTGCTAGAAGCAAACAGCCGCGCAAACGGCTACTGCATGAGGCCCGTTGGGAAGATTGGGACTCTATGCCAACACTCCAGGGTTATAAAGGCGGCGACTTATGGGGCATCATGGAAGGTTTAGACTACATCCAGGATTTGGGAATTAATGCAATTTATTTCACACCCATTTTTCAGTCCGCCAGCAATCATCGCTATCATACCCACGATTATTATCGAGTTGACCCCATGCTGGGGGGCAACGAGGCTTTTAAAGAATTGCTTGATGCAGCCCATCAACGGAATATCAAAGTTGTTCTAGATGGGGTGTTTAACCATTCTAGCCGGGGTTTTTTCTTCTTCCATGATGTTTTAGAAAATGGCCCCCATTCGCCTTGGGTAAATTGGTTCAAAATTGAAGGCTGGCCGCTTTCACCTTACAATGGTGAATTCCCTGCAAACTACGTGGGTTGGGCAGGAAATCGTGCTTTACCAGAATTTAACCACGACAATCCAGAAGTGCGGGAATATATTATGGAAATTGCCGAATATTGGATAAAATTCGGCATTGATGGTTGGCGATTAGATGTACCATTTGAAATAAAAACTCCTGGATTTTGGCAGGAATTCCGCGATCGCGTCAAGGCAGTCAATCCCGAAGCTTACATTGTGGGTGAAGTGTGGGGAGATTCCCGCGAGTGGTTGGATGGAACGCAATTTGACGGCGTGATGAATTATCTATTTGCTGGGCCGACAATTGCCTTTGCAGCAGGCGATCGCGTAGTCTTAGAACAAGTCCAAAGCCGCGACTATCAACCCTACCCACCCTTATTTGCCACCGAGTACGCCACCAAAATTCAAGAAGTACTGCAACTTTACCCTTGGGAAATTCAGCTAACTCAACTCAATTTGCTAGCAAGTCACGATACAGCCCGATTGATGACCATTGCAGGCGGTGATATAGGTAGTATAGAATTGTCAACTTTACTACTACTCACCTTTCCCGGTGCGCCCAGCGTCTACTATGGTGATGAAGTTGGTTTACTTGGTGCAATAGATCCAGACTCACGTCGTGGTTTTCCTTTAGAGAGTAACTGGAATCAAGAAATTTTCAATACTCATCGTCAATTAATTGCCCTGCGCCACACATACCCAGCCTTGCGTACAGGCGATTACCAAGTCCTCCATGCTCAAGGACAAATTTATATCTTTGCGCGAACTTTAGGAACAGAGGAATTGATAATTGCCCTCAACGCTGGCACAAGTTCGGCAACAGCCAATGCAGATGTCGTCAGTTTACGTACTCAACCCAACAAGCTGTTATATGGTACTGCTGAAGTTGAGTGGAATAGTGAAGGAGAAACTGGGCAGTTGACGTTGACTCTTCCCGCACGCAGTGGGTGCATTCTGGGAGTAGGGAGTAGGGAGTAGGGAGTAGGGAGTAGGGGGATGAGGGAGATAAGGGGGATGAGGGAGATAAGGGAGATGAGGGAGACAATGGGACAAGGAGAATAACCCATGCCCCATGCCCAATGCCCAATGCCCAATGCCCCATGCCCAATGCCCAATGCCCCATGCCCCATGCCCCATCCCCTTATTTCCCCGCCACCATTGCAGGCATTAACACCGCATCAATAATATGGATCACGCCATTGTCTGTCAAAATGTCTGTTTTGATGACATTGGCGTTATTCACCTTAAATTTGCCGTCGGCAGATTCAATGGCTACAATTGACCCTTCAAGCGTCTGTGCCTCATTAATCTGTACCAAATCATCAGACCGAACATCCCCACTAGCGACATGATATGCCACAATTTTCTGGAGCTTAGGGATATCTTGTAGTAGCGATTCTAAGGTTCCCTCTGGCAGATTAGCAAAGGCTTCGTCAGTTGGTGCAAATAGCGTAAAAGAACCAGGACTTTTTAGAGTCTCTATGAGATTTGCAGCTTCAGCAGCCTTTACCAGGGTATTGAAGTTTCCCGCGTTGATAGCAGTTTCCACAAGGTCAGCCATAAGGGTGTGTGACTTTAGTCAGGTAATATTATAAGTAAGTTATATTGACTAAAACACTCTCAACCTCTATCAAGAGAGAGGTTGCTAGCGATTAAATACACAGCAGCAGATTTATCGGTACTGCTACACTGGGGAATGACCCCAAGAACCACTGATTATGCTAAAGCGTTCTAAGTTTGAAACAACTCAGTCTCAGATTATGCACCGTTCTGAGGAACTGATTAGTGCAGCCTCAAATCGTTACCGCATTACGGTTCAGGTGGCAAATCGTGCTAAACGTCGGCGTTATGAAGACTTTGAAAATAACGAAGATGCGATGATGAAGCCAGTACTAAGGGCAATTATCGAAATGTCCGATGAATTGACTCAACCAGAAATTATTGGCGAACTATAAAAAAAGGCTTTAGAGAAGGTAGGATGAGCAAAAATTTATCGTTCATTCAACCCCTACTTAAACCTTGGCAGACACTCACTGCTTTAATGGTGGTGGGTGTAATTGTTTTAGGTTCAGGGGCGGACAAATCAATACATAAAAATTTATTTAGTATCCAACCTACTTATGCTCAGAGAATCACACCTAGCGATGTTTGGCAGCTAGTATATCAGCAATTACCTTCTTTACCACGAGAAAACAACTATATCAGCAAAGAAAATGGGAAAGTTGCCGAAAACAACACCTTAGTAAGTCGCCTGATTAGATATCACATTTATACCAAAGGGCGGGCCCCAATTTATCGCTTAGATTGGAAGCTGACTTTAGCTGATTACCTGGGTGCGAACGAAATTATGTATGATACTACTTACCCAGGCAATGAAACACTACGGGAAAATCCGATAGAAGGCGATCGCAAAGCCATCACTCGTCTCACCCGCAGCCAACGAAATGCCCTAGTCCAAGTCTTAGTCAATATATTTAATCCGAGTTCCCAAAATACCCCACCCCCTAGCCCCAACACCACACCCAGCCCTAATACATCAACCACCCCACAACCACCCCAACGAGGAGGTGCCGAACTACTGAAATGACCAAACCCACAGTCCAAAATCTTCCTTTGCGTTCCTCTGCGTTAAACCTCAGCGTCCCTCTGCGTTAAAAAACTAAGCTATGGAACGCCTTCTAAAAACTGGATTTGGTTGGCGTATAGGCCAGAACCCCGATGCACCTGAATTTAAAGGTTTAGTCGGTACAGATGATTGGGCAATTGAGTTAACCGAAGCCGAGTTGAATGATTTTTGCCGCCTACTAGCACAGCTAGCAGACACCATAAAACAACTTGCAACAGAATTAATGGAAGAGGAAAAAATTGCTTGTGAAGCCGAAAGCGATTTATTATGGATGGAGGTAGAAGGCTATCCTCATGCCTACAGTCTGCGCTTCATCTTGAATACAGGGCGATGTGTAGAAGGTAAATGGGATGCTTCTGCTGTTCCCGATTTGCTGCAAGCGACTGGGATGCTTAAGGTTTTTTAAATTTGCCTCTTGCTTATCCTAGAGTTTTGCTGTATGATAATAATTCTGACCGGGGCGTAGCGCAGCTTGGTAGCGTGCCACTTTGGGGTAGTGGAGGTCGTGGGTTCGAATCCCGCCGCTCCGATTGATGATAAGCCATGCCTGCTAGTCTTTTTAAAAGATTGGCAGGTTTTTCAATCAAGTCTGCGAGACGATACCAAATCCTTAGCACAAAATCATTCCAAAGCTTCACTACAAATAATAATTGGAATTGGTACAGACAGTGTAGGTAAACTATTATTCAGCCATTCATGCATATTATGTTGTCGGTAAATTTGCACCAATTGATTGAATAATTCCTGACCGACGAAACCATTACGTCGCAGTATATTTAACTCTCGGTTAATTACTTGAGTTATAGAACTACGAAACGCTTTTTCTAGAATATTAACTTGGCCTTTTACTTCTTCATAAGTACTTAATTTAAAAAATATTCTCAGTTCACGGAGAATATATCGTTGTCCCTGAGTCAAACGCTGGTTAAATTCCCGTTCTGCTTGGCGATGCTTCACTTCTTCTGCAAATTGAGATTTGACACGCATCACAGCAGAGTTATGCTCTTTGCTAACTCTTAAGCTAGGAGTAGTAGAATCAGCTTTAATTGCACCCAGAATGCGAGGGATATCCCTAGAAACTATATTTCCCTCATCGTCTAATAAAAACAACTGCTGATAGCCTTTGATTTCAGGTCGATTGGGGTCTGAAGCTTCACAGAAAACGTATGTCCCCTTCTGCTGCATAGAGAATTTAGCTGTACGAATACCATGCGGTAAATTAGCAATCCGCTCAAATTCACCTGAGTCTTCTTTCTGTAATTTTCGGAGAATTTCTTCAGCTTCATTTAAACCCAAGAAATCCTCTTCACCTTCCATATCAAAAAAGCTCAACTGTTTACCCTGTTGCTCATAAATAGCATACATAGCTTCTTCATTTAATTGTTCTGTAAGGTCAAGAATTGCAGCATCTTCACCAATAGAATCATGAATTTCTTGAATTCTGTTTTTGAGCTTTTGCTTCAAGCCTAAATTCCGTTCAATGCCTAATTCAGGTAAAAAATTGTATCCATAAATTACATCTTTATCGCTACCAATTCTGTCAATGCGGCCAAAACGCTGAATTAGTTTTACAGGGTTCCAATGCAAATCATAATTGATGATGAGGTCGCCATCTTGGAGGTTTAAACCTTCTGCTAATACATCGGTAGCAATGAGTGTATTAATTTCAGACTCACCAGCCTTAAATTTATATTCTTTATTGGCTTTAGGTGCAAATCTGCCAACTACACGAGTTTTATTCTTATTACTTCCGCTATAGATAACATCAATATCATCTTGCTTACCTTGTGAGTTTAAATTGTCGTGCAGATATTTAGCAGTATCAGCATATTGAGTAAAAATCAGCCGCTTTTTATCTTTGAGTATTGGTTTATCTAACCAATTTATCAAAGTCTGTAATTTGGCATCTTTATCAGGTGTAATTGGTTCAACTAACGCCTGAATTTTTTTGAATAGGTTAATATCATGCTCAATATGCTGTTGTAATTTCTGTCCATTAAAATCCGCCAAGTCATATTTGCCAGACACCTGGCGTAATACATCCATCAAATCTTGTTCTTCAGCTTGGTTATAATCTGTTGATAGCAAAATTTGCGCTTCGTCTCCTGCGGGAATAAATCCTTGAGATAGTCCATTTAAAAACCTTTCATGGACTATCAATAATTTTTGAATAGTTTCTTTAAATGCATAAACACTCGACTCAAAGCGCTTAAATAATAGTACCCGCATTAGTCCTCGCAGGTTAGCGCCAGCGCGTTGTAAAGTATTATAAGGCTCTTGTTTTTGTTTGTCTTTTAAAACATAATTCCATAATCCATAACGAGCATAGCTGAGTTCGTTGACTAGTGGTTTAGCCAGTTGACGCTTGCGAGATATGCCTAAATATTGACGTAATTCCTGGTAAAGTCCTTGATAGGTTTTTAAATGG
>NZ_JAIVFR010000213.1 GCF_020829685.1 Nostoc sp. CHAB 5715
GTTGAAGATTTCCGACAGTGCTTTGCCAAATCCAAGACTAAGAGCATAGCCAATTGACATCGCACGCTCATTCAATCGGCGATCGCCCAGTTCACAGGTTGCACCTCTTTTGAGATTAAATTTAGAAACTGTAAACGAATATTTTGTTGATTTTTATACAAAGTAGAAGTAAAGTTTAAATAAGTTTGTTTAGATAAAATTTTGTAAAATGACCTATATCTATGAATAAGTGTGACTTGGGAATACTCTACAATAGTTATAATTTTTTTATCATAGTTATAAAGTATACGAAAGTCATAGCCATTGGTTAACAGCCCGATAACAGACCCAGTGTGGCGCATGTAATTATTAATTTGCCAAACGCTGTGGGCAATGTTTTTGCTGGGCGCTTTAACTTCAATAATTAAATAGGCTGGTTTTATTAAAGCAGAGTCTGGTTGACCCACTAGGAAGTCAAGCTTAGATTGTAGAATTACTACTTGAGACTGCCAATCGGCATGGCTGTAACCAAGGATATGCAAAAGGGGAACCACTACCTTTTGCTCTACATCGGATTCGTTACTATTTGGAGCGATCGCTTGAAAAATGTTTTGCAGTATCGAGCCATAGTCAGCAATCATACTAGCACCGAGAGGCATCCAACTTTACAATTATATCCGTTAGTTATCCGTTGTAAAAATTTTTGCCTCTGTTGCTAGTAAAATCCAAGAATGGATAGAATCAAAGTGTTTACCTATTTGCGCTAAAGGTTTTGGCTACTGTATCTTGTCCCCACTGCCATCAACTCGTTGATAGTCAAGCTATTAGTTGTCCCTATTGCCGGACGACACTCAAAGCTTACGGTCATCCCGGTATTCCATTGCACCGCGCCACTGGGGACGGGTATCTGTGCGACACCTGCACCTATCACGCTGATGATACTTGCAATTTTCCTAAACGTCCCTACGCCAAAGACTGTACCCTTTACCAAAATATTGAACAGGCAAAGTTAGAGTTGGAACAGCAGCGTTACACTAACAGTTTTGCTGTAACTGTGAAAAGTTGGGTAAAACGCAATCAGGCTTTGTTGTTGCTATTAGGTTTATTATTGGTCTGTTTGTTGTTTGTGATATTAAGGTCTTGATTTGGGTTTTCTGGGGAGTGGGGAATATAACGCTTCTGTGTTGAGTCTAATACAGACCTAAATATAGCAATCCGATTTGATTTCTGAACTTCTTTGTGTAGGCAGGGAGTAGGGAGTAGGGAGTAGGGAATCAGCCTTTTCGAGTTGAGGGCGAGTTATTTCAAAAATCAAATAGGAGTCCTATAGTTACGATTTGATATTTAAATTGTCTCCCCAGCTAAATTGGAATTGATGATGTATCAAAAAAATTAATTTACATGAGGTCATGTAAATTGATTTTTTATTACTTGTGTGAAATCCGGTTTATGCATCTGAATTATCGGCTATTTGAATTTCTTGCTCGTATTGTGCGTAGTTTACCGCCGTAGGCATCGCTTCTTCAATTGTTTCATTACTAACATCTGAAATATCGGATTTGGAATAAATTGTAGTGAGTATAATTCCTTGATCAGTTTTCAGATAATAAATGACTCGATAGCCTCCACTTTTTCCTTTTTGAATGTTGCTATTTTTGAGACGAACCTTGAAAATCTGATATTTAACTCCAGCAATTCTATCACCGAGGATTTCACCTGCTTGAAGTTGATCAACTAAGAGTTGGAGATCAGTACGAATTGAACGATAGCGTTTGGCAAGTTCTCGAAGATCCCTTTTGAAACGAGGTGTAAGAGCGATCTGGATTGGCGATGGTTCACTCTGCATCGATGCCTGACCACATTTCTGAGAGGGGAAGAGTTTGTCCAGTTAAAGCTTCGTGTAAACCTTGGCGAATACCTTCTATAACAACTTCTGTAGGTGTTTCATCAGGATCGGTTTCGTCATCTTCGGAAAGTAAGACGATAACACGAACACGCTGTGGTTTGATGAATCCCAGTGATTTATCGAGCGTAAGTTCTCCACTCTCATTAATTGTCGCTGTGGTTTCAATTGCTTTCATAGATAATGATAGTGTTGTTAAATATCGGGTCAATTCAACCTACTTATAGTCCAATACAGTTCAGTTAAGCATTTCTTCCTTCTCTCTGCGTCCTTGGCGTCTTGGCGGTTCGTTAAAAAAATTGACTTTGTAACATAGTTTTAGCCTTAACCCAAGCGTATTGACTTATAGTCTAGTGCGGCAATCCCTTCAAACGCTTCATCCAAAATCGCCACTATAGGGAATGGTCAAAAATAACAAACCATGCCCAATCCCTAATAGACTTCTTGCATGAATCAAAAGCCCTCACCCTAAATCCCTCTCCCAAACTTGGGAGAGGGACTTTGAAATTAGCTCCCCTTCTCCCAAAATTGGAAGAAGAGGTTGGGGGATGAGGGCGAATTTTGCATTTGTGCAAGAGATATAATCATGTGTGAGAAACTTGAAAACAATTGGACGAATATAATTCGCTACTACACTTGCAGGAACCCGTTATGAATAATAATTTAATCTTTAGGGGGAAATACAATTTTATGAGTACCTTCAGGATTTGTAATTACTTTTCCTCCTAAAGCTTCAATTTCCCTAATTGCACGTTTTTGAGTCCTTTGATCAACTTGGTTATTTAAAACTATTGCCCAAGTAGCAATTTGAGCATATTTGCTGTTGGGGTTTCGACTCAGAAATTCAGCAGTTTTTTGGGAAGTATGAGCGATCATCTGACTCTCTGAATCTGAAAATTTACTAGCCCAGTTTGCCGCCGTTGCAAAAGATTGTTCGGCAGCTTTAGCGTTGCCTAAAAATAATAACTCATCAACTCCTTTATAACGCCAAACGTAATAAGACTTTTCGGGAACCGAGGGAGATAGTGATTTTAAGCCTTTCTCTGATAATGCGATCGCGCGTTCTGGCATAGCAGCATACAATGAAGTACTGATAGAAAGACTGCGATACGCTGCTAAAAATCGCGGGTCACGTTTTAGAATGACTTCAAAATATTCTGGACTTAAACTGTAACCTGTTTTATCCCGAACTTCATCATCTCCGAAATATTGGAGAAAATTGAGATATACCAAATCTGCGATGAAGTTATCATAACCAAAACTAGGCATTTTTTGGAGAAAACTAAGACGGATATTTTCAGATTTTATTTCTTTCTCTAAAGTGTCTAAAGAGGCAGATTGCTTGCTATTTATTAATTTTTGCAATTGGGGGAATTGAATCAAGCCAACTCCTAAAATACACATACAAATTACAAAAGGTGTAGCAAAAGCTTGACGAGATAACAACATATTTTCCTTGTATTTATCATCACGGTCATATCATTGTATACATAGTAGTATAAGAAAATTCAGCCTGCACTTGCGCGTCTATGCTTTGCTAGGCAAAATAAAAAACAGGTTGACTAAAATAAAATGATTCAGTAAATTAGCATAAAATTATACTAAAAGCCTATTTTTTGCGCTTAACCGAACCGTATTGGGGAAACCCCTACCGCAGTGATCAGGGCAAACACATCTAAATATAGTAATATAGTACAAGTATACTAATATGGGATAAAAATAGCGATTGCGGATGATATGTGGGTAAGCAATTAAGCTTTGATGGTAAAGTCATTGTAAAAGCAGCAATATTGCCCCAACTTGCGTGAAACTCAAGCCCAAAATCACAATTGCTGACCACTTTGCACAGATGTTCCTGAAACGAGCAACTGCGATCAATTTTTGAAAAGACTCCCTTAACCGAATATCTTGAGCCGCATAACGACCCGCTTCACCCGCCGCTAGCCACCTATCGAACTCAACGAAAAAACCTAAACGGTCGGGTGCAAGCGGATTGTTCGACGGCTGGCGCTACAGGATCTACTTGCTGCTGCCTGTCACAATTACCGAAGGGAACTTGCTTCGCAAATCGCTTTCAATTGCTCCATAATGCTAGGCAGAACGCCTCAAACGAGACTTCATGGGTAAAATAGGTTGTCTCTCTGTCTTGTCTGAGCGTGCGCCGCTCTACTAATACGAAGTTGTCTTAGATCGTATTATTTGCCCGAAAGCTAGTCCAGTAGGGAACTTGATTCCAAACAATCCTATCTTTGGCAACTTCGTATAAATTACACAGCAGCAGTCGAGTCGAAAAGGTGTAGCTCTGCCCTGGGATGAATTCTGTGATCGTAAAAGGGCAAACTGGACCCGATTTTGGCTTAACTTTCCCTTGAGCATTGAGTTTGAAATCGCCTTCCAGGGATGTCCATTCCAACTCGGTATCCCAATTTGCCCATTCATTGTTCCTTGACACCTGTACTTGCGCGTGCTGCTGTTGCGCTCGTTTTCTGTGATAGAATAGAATTTACGTCCTCCCACAAGCGACTAACAACAGGATCTCCATTGCGCTCTCACATTCCGCCAGAAACACTTTACCTTCTTATGAGGAACGTGAAGTCATTTGCCTTTGCACTTGTGTTGACCTATGAATTTGCCTATCATACGGTCACGCTTGGTCTTAGCCCTTTCCAGCTTGTTGTTGTCGGTGTTGTGTTGGAGAGTATGACCTTTCTTTGTGAAATTCCGACTGGTATGTTTGCTGATCTTGTCAGTCGGCGCCTATCAGTCATTCTTGGAATTGTTCTCTGCGGTGGCGGCTTCCTCTTTGAGGTTTTATCCCCTTCTTTTGCTGGAGTGCTGGTGGCACAAGTACTGTGGGGTATTGGATTTACGTTTTTTAGCGGCGCAGAAGCAGCTTGGATTACCGACGAGATTGGAACGGAGCGTGCCGGTTTGCTGTTTTTGCGCGCCACACAACTGGGCCAAGTCTTGACAATCATTGGTACATTTCTTGGCGCCATCCTTGCTTCTTTTAGTGTTTCCTTGCCAATTATCGTCGGTGCATGTCTATGCTTATTCCTTGGTATTGTCTTATCCTTTACGATGACCGAGAATGGATTTGGGCCGACTTCGAGAGTAGAAAAACAAAGCACTTGGACAATTGTTACTCGACCACTTCGTGATAGTTTTCAACTGATACAAACGCATTCAGTTCTTTGGTTGATTCTGTTAATCGGTATCGTTATTGGTGTGTCTCTTGGCGCCTTTGATCGGCTGCATACGCCGCACTTTGTGACAACGATTGGTTTGCCCTCGTGGGGAGCACTGTCATCTGTGAGTTGGCTAGGTATCATTAATGGCGTTATTAGTGTTCTGTCGCTGCTTGGTATGGAAATTGTCCGTCGCCGCTACCAAACGATAGAGCAATTGGTGATCATAAAGTTACTGGTCGGACTCTATTGCGGAATGCTCGTTGGAAGTTTTCTGTTTGCGCTAACAAACTTGTTTACAATTGGATTTGCAGGGTTTTGTCTTACACAAACGTGCCGGAACGTTAGTCGGCCATTACTGTTGCAGTGGGTCAATCTCAATGCGCCGAAGCAGAGCCGTGCGACCGTGATCTCGACCTATTGGCAGGCGAATGCATTTGGTCATATCGCTGGAACTCCAGTGCTTGGATGGCTTGCTACAATAGCTTCCCTGCGAACGGCGCTGAGTGTGGGAACGCTGGTGTACATTACGACGATACCGATCTTACTCATCGCCCAACGACGGTGGAACCGCGCGCAGCAGGTGCCTATGGTTACGGAAGAACAGTAGCCTTTATGTAGCACAGGAGCAGACATCTGGGTTCGAGGTGAGAAGAAGAAAATATGCCTTTCTACAACGGAATAGTGACAAGCAAACTTCAAGAGTCAAAAGAGTTTTACACGAAAAATTTGGAGTTTTCGGTGAAGTTTGAAAACGAATGGTTTGTCTTGCTCGAACGGGACGGGCGCGAACTGGCTTTTATGCTTCCAGATTTAGAGTTTCAAAATCAGATATTTCGGGGCGAGTATAGTGGCAAAGGGCTTTGGCTAACGGTTGAGGTTGATGATGTCGAAGCCGAATATGAACGCATCCAAAACCTAGATGTTCCTATTGCAGTTGAGCTTCGGCAGGAGGAGTGGGGCGAAACGCATTTTTCCATTGTTGACCTGAACGGCATTGGCATTGACTTTGTGAAATACAAGGCAACTGAATGACAGTAGTTCGTGAAGGCGAATACGCCGCCCAACGTTCCCAATCACCCGCCGCAAATAAGCTTGAACTCCAACCGATAACCTCTCGGCGGTCGGTGTGCATTGGGGTTGTTATGCAGCGATCGCTACTCTTTCTTGGCTGTAGTCTCACTTGCAATGTCATTGAGCAACTTCGCTAGTTCATGTGGACGGCTCAACATAGCTGTATGTCCTGTATTGAGAGTTACAACCTTTGCTCCAATGTTGGCTGCCATTTCATCTTGCTTTGATGGTGGCAATATTCCCTGATCCTGGAGCAATTTAATGTAAGTGCAAGGAACTGATGGCATTTGTAATCGTGAAACTGGCTCATAAAATATCGCAGGTGGTTCTGGATTTTTACCACCAGCCAAAACTTGTTGAACGGTTGCCTCATCCATGTCATTGCAGAGGGTTCTTTGCATGTCTGCCTCCACTGCTTTATTCATGAAGGAAATCTTCCATGCCATTAGTCGTAACCACACAGCAATTCCAAAACGTTCAGAGGGACGAAAAATGGAAATCGCTGAACTTCCTTCTGGTGGAATATTGGCTCCCACAAAAACGATATGTACCACTCGTTGGGGTAACAACGATGCAACGGTCGGGGCAAGAATACCACCAATTGAATGGGCAACTAAAATCACTCGCTGAAAGCCCGCCGATTCAATTTGCGACTGAATATATTTTGCAGAATCAGTAATAGTCAAGTGGTTCAGGTTTGTCCCTGAAGCAGCACGGCGCACAGCAAGCGCAGGAAAATCAAGCAGTGGAGTGATTCGCCCCCAAACCCATGTATCAAGTCCACCACCATGAATTAGTACGAAAGCCAAATCCATTTCTGACTCCTCAATACTTGATAGATATTGTACGTAATTACCTCATTAATTAACCGCAAATCACCCCTCTAGTAATCTCACGTTACTTTAATCTCAAACTTTGGCAAATGGATTTTCGCGGCTGTCCCCACCACGGCTTCATAATCGGCATAACGTTCGCGCTCACCGGACGCAGATAACCTTTGCAACTCAACCAACCATCTTAAAACGTTCCGGTGCAGCGCGATTGTTAGACTGCGTATCATGAGCAAAGTAAGACTTGATAGCATAAACTAATGAAATAAGCGTTGTTATGCAGTGATCGCTCACTAACTGTCGCTATACAATGCAATCGTACCTTATCTAGTAACAGTGGCAGCTACGGATGCCAGAAGTCATGGGCTGCGGTTGGCAAGCTAGCCAGCACACTATCGAATCGTGCTTCGTCAATGTTCTTCCTGAGCGCTACAGCGGTGGCTTGAATGGCTGTATCGGGCGCAAAGTTATGATCTGCACGCAACAACTGCACTTCCTGGGTCATTTCTACTCGATCTCCGAAGCTGCGGCGCGGTTCATCTGTATCCCAGTCCGCGACGAATATAGATCGCAACACAGGTGGAAGAACTCCAGCGAAGTGAATCGCTTCTGGAAGTGTGAGCCGACGGCGAAAGGTCTGCAAGACTCCTTGCACCATTGTATAGACCTGATTTGTCGTGACTAAACCAGAGGCTTCGCGGGCATCCAGCAAGAACTTCTCGAAGTCAAGCGAGGCGCGTTGATATTCGGATGGTATGGGCATATTCATCAGCTCCCGCTGATTGCAACTGTACAAAATTATACCTAAAGTTTTATCTGGTTGAACAACCCCATGTGATTTAACCCTGACGGTCACTGTTAGGTTCGCAGGTGAGTTCAGGAAAACTTGAGCAGTCTAACGGCTCAAATCAGCGGCCGCAGACAGATTCGGCACTCACAAACGGCTTTCGTCCGTCCGCTGCATTTGAATTGTTAGACCGATGTTGACTTGGATTTACATCTTGATGATATCTCTTTACTCATCGAAACAAACTTACTATCAAACTTACTATAAGTGGCAAAAGAGAAAATACCAGAGCAGCCACAACTAGAAACAGAATAAAAGAAAATATTGCTCTCAATCGAGAAACCAAAGAGACAACATGCGGATATACTCTTTTAGCCCTCGAAACACTAATTAGTTGCTTCTCTAAATTTATGCATGGTATCCATATTGTTCCTTCCGAATAAAAACCTGATTTACGAACTAGCTTATAGCCAACAGCTTGATAGAAATTTACTGTCTCAAGGGATGAAATCACATGAGCAACTTCATTGCCCCTATCGATCGCTATCTTCTCCACAGTCTCAAGCAGTTGCGTGCCTATCCCGTGACGAATGAAATCTGGATGAACATACACACCAGCAATTTGGGAGGACTGAACAAGAAGAGACGCAAATCCAACAATGTCATTTTCATGCTCTGCTACAACCCCTATCTCGTCTTGGGCGAGTCTTGCTGATGCTTGACTGCAAACAAGAGACTCAATCTGAATTGAATCGTAACTTGATGATAAAGTTCTAAGTGAACTGGTTTGTAGTTTTATAACTTTATCAGAGTCTTCAGGCTTTGATAGACGAATTTGAAAGTCCATAATTCGTAAAGCTTTAATAGAGATCGCACCGCACTCTATCAATAATCTTCAAGCTACCTACGTCCTCACCAAGCACTAAGCGGTCTAACTATTTATTATACGGAAAGTTTCCGTATAATCTTTTTTTAATCCTGATATATCAGGCATTCTAAGGAAATCCTGTTTGAATATACGGAAAACTTCTTTTTTACCCCCTTATTTGGGTATTATACAGAATTTTTCCGTATAACCACC
>NZ_JAIVFR010000214.1 GCF_020829685.1 Nostoc sp. CHAB 5715
CGTGGCAGTGGCATCAAAAGCGACATAGGTAAAATAAATAAAAAGTAAACAATTACAAGTGTGGGGGGAATTGCTGTCGCCAACACTTGTATATTATTAACTAGATAACAAGAAAGGCGGGCTGAAAGGGTAGACACGAAAATGTCTCAAGGCAGTTGCATAAAGAATTGCTTAGAATTAAGGCGTAAAAGCGATCGCACAAAATTTGCGGGATGAAGTACCTCAATATTCAAGACACAGACACTACCCTTACAGCGCTACTTGATGAGGTGGCAGCGACTCAAACTGAAGTTGTGGTTACTCGTGATGGCATTCCAGTTGCTCGCATTGTGCCTTGGCAAGCAAAACGAACTTCTACTGATCGCCACCCATTGCGGGGAATGCCGATTGTAATTGCAGAAGATTTTGACGAATCTATGCCGGAACTTTGGGAAACCTTAGGCGAATGATTTTGTTAGATACTCATGTTTGGCTTTGGTTACTGCACGATCCAAGTCAGTTATCGAGTCAGGCGCAAGCCGCAATTGATTCAGAAGAACCACAAAGTGGCTTGCTGGTGTCTGCTATTTCAGCATGGGAGATTGCAATCAAGTTCAGAAGAGAGAAAACTAACGTTACCCTTGCCGATTGATGAATGGTATGCGTTGGCGCAAACACACTCAGGCATTGTCATAGAGCCTTTAAATCCAATACGGTTCAGTTAAGGCCAAAACTCTTTATTAAAGTCAGATTTTTTAACGAACCGCCAAGGACGCCAAGGACGCAAAGAGAAGGAATAAATGCTTAACTGAACTGTATTGCCTTTAAATCCTCTAGATGCGATCGCTAGTACACAATTACCGGATAATTTTCATAAAGATCCGGCAGACAGAATTCTAGTTGCGATCGCAAGGCGATATGGAATTCCTCTAGTAACTTGTGATGCGAAGATTCTGAACTACCCTCATGTGCAAACGATCTGGTGAACTAACTCACAGAAAAGGAGACACAAAGAAAAATGTCTCCCTACTCCGTAGAGACGCGATTAATCGTGTCTCTACCCACTCTCTCTCATGCTTCGCAGTACGACAACTAAGATGCCAATAAATCCGAGGATTGGAAGTGCGATCGCCCAAATTGGTAAATTCTGAGATTCACCCTCTACTAAATCACCATTGACATTTCGCAGGTTTTGTGCATTCTGTGTAGAACCGCCTGCCACAGTAACTTCAAATTTGAACTCAAAGGGTTTGAATCTTGCTCCAGAGACTGGTTTACCATTCAGCTGCAACTGATAAATACCTGGCTTAGGAAAGACAACTTCTGCACCTGGAATACCTTGATAACGTTCAGCTGCTACAGGTTCTAACTGTGGTTCTAACAGGGGTGGCTCTCCAGCTGCATAGGGTTGGGCATAAACAGCCAACTGACAATTACACTGTGATAGGGGAATCACTCTTCCACCTCTGCGGGTAAGCGCAAACCAGGCTTGGCTTGGTTCTCCAGCACGGGGATTATCATTTGGTTCAATGTGGAGGGTGCCGCCGACATCTCCGGCTACTTCCACTTTATGAGCAGATGCAGGAGAAAGATTAGTTATTGATATAACTAAGCAACTCAGGAATAATAAATACTTTATTCTTCCTTGATGCCAGAAAATGCCTTTGAACAAGTAATGTCTCTGTTTTTGACTTGTTGAGAATAAGGATGATTTACCGTGATTTGGTTGGGGGAACATAAAACTTTTCTAAGGCTAACTTTGACCAAAAAAAGCGCGAACGTACTAGCAAGACACTGAGGGTAATAATTCCCATCAGTACTGCCGCTAATTTATTTCCCCAAGTTAATTGCAAGGAACCCAGGTAATGGGAACCAATCAACACAGCATGAATGGCACTCAAGAGCAAGGCTGGCACACCCAATAGATGAATCTGTCGCCAACGCTTGCCCAAAGATTTCTGCAACGATTCCCAACTCGTTAAAGCGGCGGGGGACATTAATATCAATGCTACAGCACCCGCAGCCATACCCCACTGAAATTCTGGCGGCAGGAAAGAAAAGGCGGCAAAATTCCATTGCAATGAGTGTTCTATCATGTGGGCGGTGTGAACCACAGAAAGCACAAAAGATCCCAACAAGATTTAAAAACCTACCCCCGGACTGGGGGAAAGTCTACGCCCAAAACATTCTTTGAGGAGATATGACGAAGCACTTTGTGCAAACGTGGTGAGGCAGCGCGGTCTTGGGGGTCTCCCCCATGAGCGACTGCCGAACCCGTAGGGTCAGCCTGGGAACCTGTGCAAACAGGATATTAAGGCAGTAATGTCTTAAAGAATCTCCTCGCCTTTAGGCAGGAGAGTGTCAAGAGCATCTTTCAGAAGGCAGAAGGCAGGAGGCAGAAGGCACTTATAGAACCCACGTTTAAAAACGTGGGATTGAAGTAAGGATGCCTTGTGTCTCGTGGCACTTTCCGCTCGACACAAATCTTTTTATACTAGTGGGCTTTAGACCCACAACTAAAGTTTTTATTAATACTTCTTTCATAAAAGCCTTCTGCCCTCTGCCCTCTGCCTTTTCTTTGTAAAGCTGCATATATTTACCCCCGGCTACGCCGTCCCCCCTTATTAAGGCTACGGTGTACACACAAGTCTGAAGTTGTTCAAGAATCTGGGTTTTACTCCACCCTAACCACTGCTTGAATTCAATGAACGATACCTCCAATTCAATAAACGACTACCCGAAATCAATAAATGACCACCCGAATTCAATAAATGACCACCCGAATTCAATAAATGACCACCCGAATTCAATAAATGACCACCCGAATTCAATAAATGACCACCCGAATTCAATAAATGACCACCCGAAATCAATATATTTATTGCATAAATTCTCAAAACCTTACCTGAAACCTGATTTACTAAGGTTTTAGCTTTAGTTTTACCCCACCCTAACCCTCCCCGATATATTGGGGAGGGAACTGGATTTTCTGGTTTCCCCCCAATACATCGGGGAGCCACTGCGTTGGGCGGCTCTGCCGACTTGAAGCAAGTGGCGTGGGATTAAGGGGGGTGATTAAAATTACAGTCAAACACTTTTCAAACATCCTCTTATATCAAGTTCGGCAAATCACTTACAATATGTCATTGCGAATGCAACGAAGTGGAATGAAGCAATCGCAAAGGTTTGGGATTGTGCACTTTGCTCGCTTTTGACTAAGTATTAAGTCGAACATGATATTAGAAAGACTTGAGTAGTTTAATACTCATCTCCTGAATGAAGATGTGCTAGCAGCACATAGATTGAAGAGATTGAGCCAAAAGGGTAGCTTTCGTTTCGATGGCTAGCTTTCTTATATTGAATGGGTATTCTTTAGAAGTGCCAGAAAAAGAAGTTGTATTAATGATAAAAAGACTTTCAACTGATCAAGAAACTCAAGAATCGATAGCAGATTGGATAAAATAAAATTGTATTCAAATAGACAATTAAGCTGATTGCAAAGTTACTTTGCAGGTTTATCGAACAGAATTCAGGAGTCAGGAGTCAGAATACAGGAAAGGTATTCTGACCCAAAAAGCGGATAGCGTAGCGTTAGCGAGTCCGCGATAGCGCAGCGTTAGCGAGTATTCGAGCGTCGCGTCTGAATAATCGGCGTTTTTGCACCCCCACCAAATTTTCTTGTTTTGTGGTGCAACAATTCCTGCGCCGGTCTGAATCCCCGACTGATGGTTACTGAGCGTAGCCGAAGTATTGATTCTGACCGGAGGCGGAGCGTCTCCGGCTCCGCTCCTGAATTCTGACTTCTGAATTCTTCTTCAATTAAGAATTTAGGAAACCAAAATATTAAACCCTTCCTAGCAATCCTGGAAAGTTATACCTGGGGATTTGCGCTACCCTAAGTCTGGAAGCCAAGGATAAATCACATGAGAAAATGGATTTGGCTGATGCTGTTGGTGCTGATGGCAGTTGCGGTGGTGGGTAGCAGAGGTAGCACGTTTTTTGAACAGCGTCCGTCGCCAGCAATTGTTGAGCGCATTCCAGTGAAAACACCCCAACCACAGCCAGAGTCAAAGGAAGTTGACAATACCCTACAAGTGTCTACTAATAAGCTGTTAACCCATATCCAAAAGTTGAATTTTCAGCGCTACACAACAAAAGAGCGATCGCTTACTCGCACTTATATCACAACTGAACTCACAAAATTAGGCTGGAAGCCCAAATTAGAAAAGTTCTCTGAGGGTGTGAATATTTTTGCCGAACGTGTAGGAACTAACAAAGCAGCTAAAGCAATTCTCGTGGGAGCGCATTACGACACTGTTGCCTTATCCCCTGGTGCTGATGATAACGCTAGTGGTGTAGCTGTGGTGCTAGAAGTAGCCCGCTTGCTCGGCTCCCGTCCCACGCCACGGACGTTACAGCTAGCTTTTTTTGACAAAGAAGAAGCAGGACTTTTGGGTAGTCAGGCTTTCGTTAGCAAGACAGCACGCTTACAAAACTTGGGCGGAGCGATCGTCATGGATATGGTAGGTTATGCATGTTACACTCCTGGGTGTCAAAAATACCCTGCGGGATTGCCTGTTACCCCAATTAGTGATAAAGGCGACTTTTTAGCAGTAATCGGTGATACAGAACATTTGCCTTTGCTGAGTGCCTTTCAAAACTCACAGATGCTCCCTTCAACCGCTCTGAATAAACAAAAATCAATGCCATCAGTCCTAACACTACCAATTCCTTTTAAAGGTTTACTGACACCAGACACCCTACGCAGCGACCATGCACCATTTTGGTATCAAGGTGTGGGTGCTGTGCTAGTGACAGATACCGCAAATTTACGTACTCCGCACTATCATAAATCTAGCGATGTTCCAGCGACTATCGAGCGATCGTTTTTCACGGGAGCAGCACAGATTGTGGTCAATGCTACTACTGTCTTGTTAGAGAAAAACGAAGTTTTGGAAACTCAACCACCAAGCTGACTGATTAATTCGTAATTCGTAATTCGTAATTCGTAATTAAAGAAGAAATGACTAAGTAAGTCGGCACAATAAAACCAAACTGTGTGAAGAAAACGACCTACTTACAGCAGTTTTCATGTATTTGAACCACATCTGTTGTAGGGGTTTAGCGCATTGCTCATAGGTGTCAACTTAACGTAAAAGCCATGTCCCGCAAGGAACTTCAGTTCCTTGCTAATAGCGAAAGTCATCTAAAGATGACTAAATAATCCGAAAAATCTTTAGTCTACTTTAGTAGACTTTAACTATTAGCCTTGAACTTTAGTTCTAGGCGGGTGAGGAAGGCAACAGTTAAGCTATCTATAGCTTAAGTTGACACGTATGAGCATTGCTAAACCCCTACCGCGTGGTCTATTTACCTGAAAATAGCTGTAATTTCTCGTAGCGGTACTAGTTTTTGGTTCAGGGAAAGTCAATGTCCAATTCTTTTTATCATTGATTTGAAAGTACAAACCTTGGATAATCAGCCGCAAAGCCGTTCTAGTTCTAATAAAATTCCTCACCAGATAAGTTCCTGGTTCAGCAAAGATATCATTATAGTTTTTTATCTGACCAAATTGTTTTGAACAGTAACTGCCAGCACCTTTTACTGTTAATACAAAAAATGGAGCTTTTTTGTATTTATCAGGAATCATAAAAATTCCATATACATGGTGACGACCACGCCACGGCTGAACTATAACCTTAGTAGCATGTACTTGGAACTTTGGAGTTTTTGAAGCAAGAAAAGCCTCGAAATTGCAATCAGAATTGTTCACAGGCCACCACAGTATAATAATACTCAGGGAGAGCAGCAAAATCAAAATATAGCGGAGTCTGCGATGCATAAAGCGAAGAGGAATTGTTGATGCGGCTGGTAGAATTTGATGGGTAATGATAGTGCAGCTAAAGCAGTAAGACTATCTCCCAGCAACACCTCTGCAACACGTTCTAAAGGGCAAAAACAAAACATTAAGCGGTCGGTTAAACTGTGCTGTCAAAAAAATTGCAGTCAAGACATCAGCCCACAAAAAGTTCAGATTGTAGATGCGTAGTTTACCGCCGCAGGCATCGCTTACCCTGTTCTAAACTTTCCTTACAGTATTAAACCTAGCTGAGAAGTAATCAGGCTTTTGTGGCTGTCAACACTGATTTATCCTCAATTTTTTTAGCTGTGATGAATTCTACAATTCGTTGCTTTTGTTATCGAAACAGAATTCAGAACTCAGGAGCAAAGCCGGAGACGTTTCCGTTGCTCCGGTCAGAATTCAGTTGGGTAAACTGAGCAGAAATTGCAGATAGCTAGCGTAGCCAAAAATTTGCTTTTATTTCTAGATAATTATTAGGGTAGCCAAATACACAAATATCCGTTATATTTCCGTAAGTAAGACTTGGTATATATTTATGAAAAGAAGTTGGGGAAGTCTTAAGACAGTTGCGGGTTTCTTTGGCGCGTTGGCTTTGCCCGCCGTAGGCATCGCACTTACACAATTCGGAGTAAATACTCCGGCCATTGCGGCTGACACAATTGTTGTGCGTTTGGGTTTATTTACAGAAACCATCTCCCTTGCTGAGTTGCAAAAGGCTGCAAAAACTGGGGAATTGCCTGGGAGTTTGCAACGATTATCTGAACAACAACGCCGCTTCTTCTTGGGGGCGCTGG
This sequence comes from Nostoc sp. CHAB 5715, assembly GCF_020829685.1. GTDB lineage: Bacteria > Cyanobacteriota > Cyanobacteriia > Cyanobacteriales > Nostocaceae > Nostoc. Next base: position 6,637 of record NZ_JAIVFR010000214.1, read on the forward strand.
GCATGAATATACCGATGAATGTTGTCACCGTTAATAGGTTAGTTAATACTCAGATTGGTACAACTATTCTCAATGACTTTGCTACAGCCTTAGCCAGAAAGGACAAAGCTGGGGTGCAAGCACTCAGAGCAGGATTGGTATTAGGTTCTACTGCACCGCAAGGTCTTTCTATACTGAGTTTTATCGCGGCTTATCCCAGTAAACGTTTAGAAATTGATTTACCAAAGGCTTTTATAGTTGCAGGGAGTTTGAATACAGCTTTTTGGCGCACCCAGCAATTTATGCTAACCATCGCTCCTCAACTGGACTCCAAAACACCGCAGATTGCTTTCCCTTTTGATCCCAGCCAACCAGGAATAGCTCAAGTAAAAATACTCAACTTAAGCCTGAATGACCAAAAGCGCGATCGTCAAATTCCAGTTGATGTTTACTGGTCAACTGCTGCAACTCCCGACAAACCCCTAATTGTCTTTTCTCACGGCTTCACCTCAGTCCGCACAGACTTGCATTACCTGGCAGAACATTTAGCATCCCACGGTTATGTAGTAGCAGCTTTAGAACATCCCGGTAGTAACCAGACAAATACTAACTCAGCATTACAAGGCAAAACCAGTGTTATGAAGCCTCAGGAGTTTTTGGATCGCCCTCAAGATATTAATTTTGTCCTCGACGAATTAGAAAAGCTCAACCAAACGGCTAATCATCCGCTACAAGGGAAACTTGCAACCAATAACGCGATGGTTATTGGCCATTCTTTTGGTGGTGGTACAGCTTTAGCAATTGCTGGAGCAGAGTTACAACTCGAACATCTCAAACAACGCTGCAAAAAAAACTTGACTAGCTTGAGTCTGGGAGAAAATATGCAGTGCATCGCTCAAAAGCTACCAGAAAATACCTATCAACTACGGGATACTAGAATAAAACAGGCGATCGCTCTCAATCCTACAACTTCTCTGATATTTGGCGAAACAGGGTTAACTAAGGTGCAAGTTCCTACCCTAGTGTTAGCAAGTTCCGCAGATAAAACCACCCCAGCTTTAACTGAACAGATTGCGGGATTTGACAAAATCCCATCCCCCAAATGGCTAGTTGGTATAGTTGGCGGTACTCATCTGAGTGTAAAAGACCCCACTACCACATTCGATCAGATAGGAAAACCAAATACACCAATTAGTGGCGGTGAAGTTGTGGGTGAACAAGCAGCAGATGTTCGCAAGTACGTTAAAGCTATAGCTTTGGCGTTTGCTTTCCAGATGACTCCAGAAGCTAAAAACTACGCTATTTTTCTGACATCAGATTATGCCCAATTTGCTTCGACTACGGCATTTCCATTTCACCTAATTACGCAGATTCCTCCTGATGCTATGGCAGTGGTGAAAGAATTTGTTGAGAAATAAGCGACTTCCAATTAAACAAATATCCAATTTTGTAAGTAGCAAGCTTTAAGAGTAGGGATACTTATGGTCAGGGCTATTTCATTCTCATCTAGCCCGCCTCAGAATAAATTCTGAGGCTAATAGCAAAAGTCGTCTAAAGACGACTAAGAAAGGCTTTTAGTCCACTAAGCGTGGACTTGAGCTATGAGCCGCGGAACTTTAGTTCTGGGCGGTTTATGTTTAGAACGAAATAGCTCTGTACTTATGGTGTACACACAAGTCGAAAAAAGCTCGATTTCCATTTTTCTCTCGTTCCCATGCGGAGGATGAAAATGTCTATTAGGGGTTGCTGCCTCTAATAGATAATTGAGTTACTAAAGTTAGCGCTGACACCGCTCAGTTTCTTCTTAAAGTTCAGATTTGTAGCGCGACCAGCCCATAAGTTACTAAATGGATTTTGCAGATGTCTAAGCCCTTGTTGAAACGGTACTAGCTGATCTTCTAATACATTAGACTTTACTTTATGTATTAAGTAATATGCAGCTTATAAAATTAGGTTGAATGTGTAATATCTAGCTAGATTAAATTATAGTAACTTGAGCTAGATTAGATTATAGTAACTTGATATTAAATGTGTAGCTGCCGTTAAATCTCCACTAAAGTTTTACAGTAAAAATAACTATTTACACATAAACTTTATAATATACTTATTAAAAATAATAGAAACTTAAGAATGTAAAAAAGTATGAGTATTTGCTGGACAATACAAATGTATTCTACCTAAATTTATAAGCTGCATATTACTTAATACATAA
>NZ_JAIVFR010000215.1 GCF_020829685.1 Nostoc sp. CHAB 5715
ATAAACACATCCACATCGACACCCTGACGCTGGACAAAAGCCAGACTCAGAGCAAAGCTAGTTGTTAGAGAAGCTATTAGTTGATTTAGTGCCAATTTGAGCGCCGCGGCACTTCCTACTGGGCCGATAAGTAAAGGTTCTGTCCCAAAATTTTGGAGTAACTTTAAGTGGCGTTGATATTGTTCTGGCTCGGCCCCTACCATAACACTCAACTTGCCAGCTTTTGCTTCTGGGATACTCCCTAATACAGGTGCTTCTAAATACTCACCACCACCACCAACAACAACTGCATCTCTAATTTCCTGGCTTTCTGTGGGAGTAATTGTTCCCATTTGGATGATTGTGCGCCCTTCCAAAGTTTGCCAAGCAGTGTCTGAAAGCAACACATTATAAATGGCCGGGGCATTAGTCAGCATGAGGATTACGCACTCAGCAGCACGAATGGCGTGGCGAGGATGTGTAACAATTTCAGCCCCAGCTGCTTGTAGTGGTGCTAATTTTTCTGGGGTACGATTGTAGGCAACTAGCTGTATATCTGCGGCTAATAACCTTTGAGCCATTGGTAGTCCCATCAGTCCAGTTCCCAGAAATGCCACCTTCATTTTTTACGTTCCTTTGATACAGCGTAGGCGTAGCCTGTTGTAGACATCGCGTTTCCATCGTTTGATTTTAATATCAGTTATCACTGAACAGTTATCTCTAAATACTGATAACTGTTCACTGACTAGTGACTAACGTCTCTAGCCATTAGCCACCAGCTGCAAAAGTCAACATAATTATTACTGAAAGTAAAATCCCTGGAGTAAGTAAGGTTACTAGCATTAATAGGTCATGAGTGGACATAATTATTACTTTGGTATTGTGTTTAACTTTACTGTAGTCACTGTTATGCTAGTCTAAATAAGACTGATACTGCATTCTTAAATAGAGTTTTAACTTTTCTTTCTTTACGTTTACTCTGGCATGGTCAATCCTTTTAGTGGTTGAGAAATTTCTGTCTTGTCCAGACCTTTGCTCTGAATTAAAACTCCAAAGCCGCCGAGTCCTGTGGGATCTAGAAGTTGGTGTAGTGAGTCCCGGCGCTGTAGTAACTGTGAGAGGGGTTGCTGTTGATCAGAAAGGGCAGCAATGCGTTCGTCGTTCGCGTAGCGTCTCGTAGAGAAGACGCGGCTTAGCCGTTCGCCTAACCCCAACACCATCAAAAATAATCCCTGCTGGATAAAACCAACTTTTTCTAAACTACACCGCTCACCCCAGCGTTCCAAAGCCGTAAAGTCAACATGGGCCGTGATATCTTGTCGCCCAATATTGATATAGGGGTTGTCATGGAAACGATGATGGTAATAACACTGTAGCGTTCCTTGCGATCGCCTGGGATTATAGTAACGGCTGGCGGGGTAGCCATAATCAATTGTTAACACATACCCGCGCTGCAAGCGGTCTGCTACTATACTCAACCAATCTAGAGCAGCTAAATTAATTTCACTACGGTAACCATCTGGATATGCATCGGTAAAGTTGATTCCTACTAAGTCTAAATATTCAGCTAGTTGGGGCGTTGAAGGTTCTCCTGTGACTTCTACAAATGCAAAATTTGACCTCTCCCCCAACCCCTCCCCTATGAGGGGAGGGGAGGAAGATTCGCCCTTACCTTCTAGGGGGGTTAGGTTTTGTGATGTTGTCACATAAATTTCTCGGAGTTCGCCCGCTTCTAGGATGAATTGATGGACGGGGAAAGCATCAACTAATTCATTAGAAAAAAAGCAGCCTGCGATCGCATTTGCTGGTATCTCCTCTAAATTGCACCAACGCACTGGGAAATCTTGCAAGCGTTGCTGCTGTTCTTGTCTTAAAGTTGGCGACTTTTCAACAATGATGTACTCCAGGGCGGTAAAAAAATCTGGGTAGTGCAGTTGATTATATTTAAGGATATGCAATGCCAGCAACCCTTGGCCTGCTCCCATTTCTACTAAAGAAAATGGTACAGGTTTTCCTAAAATCTCCCACATTTGCAAAAATTGTTCTGCTAGTAACTCGCCAAAGTCAGCACAGAGGTTGGCAGAGGTGAAAAAATCACTATCTTTAAAGCCTATTTTGACTGCATCGCTGGAATAATAGCCGTATTCAGGGTGGTATAATGCCATGTCCATGAATTGGGCAAAAGTAATTCGTTGTTGAGGATTGGTGGTAATGTGATTTGCGATCGCTGCACACAATGCTGGATTTGAATCCATAAAATTTGAGGTTTGAGATCCATTAAATATTGAAAAAAAGCTTTACTGTGTAAGAAAATGATGTATTGATTTTCATTAAGGCGATCGTGATGTCTACAAACGGTTACACCATTAATCGCCTTCAATCGTTAACGCAAAGGCAAGAACCGGACTTGTCCTTCTCATTCTCTTTCTAAGCTACATTCATCTAGCAACAAAATTTCCTCGATCAGTAAACCAACTGAAACACGACGACTGATCTCAAATAACCTAGGCATTGCTATCAATTTCAAGGTAGCGATCGCTATTAGGCACTCACCAACGACACCAGCACACCATTGGGATCGCGGACACGAGCAATTGTTTGTCCTCCAGGCTGGGTTTTAGGGGCATCTAGTGTTTTTGCGCCTGCCCCAATTGCTCTCATGTAAGCGCTGCCAACATCAGGAGTGATAAATGATATTTGGATTAATGGGGGTGGTTGTGTAACATCGTTGGGATGGAAGCCACCAGGAAATAACTTCTGTGCTTCGTTACTAGAAGAGAAAGCTAGTGTAGTATTTCCAGTTTCGATTTCAGCCCAAATAGATTGTCCTTTATCCTGGAGAGTGCGACGAAGTAGACCAAAGGCTTTTTCGTAAAACTCAACGGTTTTAACTACATCGTCTACCCAAATAACCGTGTAACCAAATTTCACAGTTTTTTCTCCTTATATAGAAAAATCAGTGCTGGCGAAGATTTCTGCTACTTTACTGTACGCGATTTTAACAGAGTGTTGAGCGCAGTCCACAACTAATATCATGTCCGCTTGATTACTTATTACAGCAGTTTTCATGTATTTGAACCACATCTGTCGTAGGGGCTAAGCTTTGCTCATTGGTGTCAACTTAAGAAGATTTTGCCCAAATCTGTTGGGTGTAAGCGTCAATCTCACGATGGCGCTTACGCCTGGTTTTGACTAATCCAAACAGCTTTTGACGTTCTACAAGATAAGGAACAGCCTCAGATGTATCATTACGGATAACAGCTTGGGAAAAATGGTATAAACCACGAAAGACCATTTCCGTAGAAATTCGCTCTAAGGGCTGATTCAATGCGATGCCTACGGCGGTAAACTACGCAGTTTTTTTTCGTCCTTGCCTGAACATAACTTGAGTGGCTTGAAGCTGGCTGGTGATAGCAATGAATATAGTTGTTTTTCAATTCCGTCACTCTGGGGAAATAAAAATCTCAAGCAACATTTAAACTTCATACAGCACTTGGGTTTGAACCTTTATTTTTTAACATTATGGTCAGAAATATGTATTTTGCCTGAAACTCCTGCGTAGCAAGGATTATATGTTTTTACTCTGGTGAGAGTGATTAAAGAGCGATAAGTAGAACGGTGTGGAAAAACAAAACTATTTTAATTACCTTCATAGTTTCAGCTTTGCTACTTTTCTCCGTGAATTTCTGTTGGAATGGAAGCACGCAAAACTCAATTTCAGACTAGTTCCACGAAACTGCTATTTCGTGCCTAACTCTTGAAGTTGTTCAGAAGCTTTTTGGCTTAATTTAAAATCATTATTTAAATCATTATTTAATTCCAGGACTTTCTTCAAATCTTTTACTGCTTTTTGCTTACTGCCTTTACTTTTGTAAGCAAGCCCTCGGTTATAATAAGCCTCGGTATAATTAGAGTTTAATCTGAGAGCTTCGTTGTAGTTATCAATGGCCTTGTCCCATTCCATCTTTCCAGCGTGAGCAAGCCCTTTATTATAATAAGCCTCGGTATAATTAGAGTTTAATCTGAGAGCTTTGGTGTAGTTATCAATGGCCTTGTCCCATTCCATCTTTCCAGCGTGAGCAAGCCCTTTATTATAATAAGCGTCGGTATAATTAGAGTTTAATCTGAGAGCTTCGGTGTAGTTATCAATGGCCTTGTCCCATTCCATCTTTCTAGCGTGAACAAGCCCTTCAGTATAGTAAAACAAGGCATTATTAGGCAAGTTGCTGTTCTGATTATATAAGCTAAACCCTGCTAATCCAATTAGAAGAACTGTAGCACCTGTAATTAATTTATTTTTAATAAGTTGATTAAAGGATAGTTTATATGTGTTATTTGTTACTGGTTGTTGAGGAAACAAATCTTTATGTTTGATTTTAGAAGTCGGATCAAGTGTTTGGGCAATAGCTTGTAATTTTGGATTTCCAGGGTTTTTACTACGCGCTGCACGGATTAAGTTTTCAATCCATCCCTCTGCTTCTGCGGTTTGTATTATTCTGAAGATAATTTCCTGTAAACTTCCTTCCCCGGGAATCATCGCCAAGTTCTTATTTAATTCAAACGACAGCATTTGCTCTAAGGATGATTTCATCGGGAAAGCATCAATTAGAGCTTCTTGTAATTGTTGACGCTCTTGCCTAGATAATTGCAACATATAGATAGAATATGGAGTGTTTTGATAATATTTAGTGTTGGGCTTAATTAGAAAATTAATTTTTTATTGTTAGGTTTTACCTATTTCATCTTTTTTTCAAAACTGGTATTGCTTCTTGTGAAAGATTTTCCATTTCAATGGCAACTATACCTTCATCAAAGGCTCGTTGAAACATATCCTGCTTGCCTGAAGTTTTATAACCCACTCCGTCATAAAATCCTTTAGCAAACTCAATCGCTGCACTATCTTGAATTGGGTTATTCATCCCGATCACATAATTAATGTATTGGCTAATAGCTATAGCAGGTTTTTCTGAATAACAAGCATTCAGCAATACGCATTTAACATAATCAGCATGTAACTTAAACAGAGAGGCTAAACTAGATGGTGCAACTGGCTTATTGTTTCCCCCATCATCTTCTAACAGTAAACTGCCATCTTCCAAGCCGTGTCCGCAAAAATGAACAATAGATGGTTGTTCCTCTGCGATAGCACGACGAATATCTTGAGGACGTACAGCAGTTCTAACTTTAATTTCAAATAAATCTCGGTTGGTGGCTCGTTGTATAGCTTCTTCAATTTCTCTAATCTCTTTATCTAAACGCAGACCGTGGGGGATAGCTGCCAAAATTAAGATTTTTTGCGGCTGATGGCTTTGTTTTTGGGGGCTGTTAGGAGTTGTTTCTGGAGCATGATTTGGCAATAGTTCTTCGGCAATAGCCCTGAGTCGTGGATTTCTAGGGTTGGAATTACACGCAGCATCAACTAAATCTTCAACCCATCCCTCTGCTTCTGCTGTTTGTATCAGTTTAAAGACAATATCTTGTAAACTCCCTTCGCCTGCAATTGTTCTTAGATTTCTATCTAATCCAAACGACAACATCTGTTCTAGGGATGCTGTGTTAGGAAAAGCATCAATCAAAGCCGATTGTAATTGTTTGCGCTGTTGACTGGATAAACCCATATTTGTCAATTCCTTTTATGTTCAATACGAGTTGAGAGTTGTTGTGGCTGCTTTCAAACAATTGGTGAATCACCTCATTGCTACTTAGTTATTTTGTCTCCTGTCACAAATTCACCTTCTTTAACATTAGATGCAGAAACATCGTTGGTTCTCAACGACAACAATTTGTCACAACGACATATAATTAGTCACTATACAATAGGAATCCGGTTTGATTACTGAACTTACTTATGTGGTGCGCGTTCGCAAAGCGTCTCGCAGAGAAGCGCAGCGCAAGCGCGATCGGCAGGCAAGAGGCAAAAGGCACTCTTGCAAAAGGATTCTAGAAGATTAAGGTAAAGCTGAGTTTTTTTCAAAAATCAAATAGGACTCCTATAGTTGAACTATATTTATGATACTTTTCAGCGCGATCGCCTTCGCCGTAAATCGGGTTAAGGCAAGAAAACTCATCATCTAATACCTCAACACGACTTTGAAGTACCTCAAAACGACTTTGAAGTACCTCAACACGACTTTGAAGTACCTCAAAACGACTTTTAAGTACCTCAACACGATGTTGAAGTACCTCAACACGACTTTTAAGTACCTCAACACGACTTTTAAGTACCTCAACACGACTTTTAAGTACCTCAACACGATGTTGAAGTACCTCAACACGACTTTTAAGTACCTCAACACGATGTTGAAGTACTCCAACACGATTTCAAAGTACCTCAACATGACTTTGAGGTATCTGTTGCTTATTTGATGTTACTTTTTTGACAGATTTAATAAATACCTCAGTACAATCAACTAAAAATAATTAGGTCGATCTTAATTTGCTTTAATTTTTCCGAATTATTTCTCAGAGAAGTTTATGGTTGCATTGGCTAGAGTACATGCAGTAATCCTATAACTTCCTTCAGGAGCGCATTTTATGGCACGACTAAAACGCAGTTCACCGACTCTAGAAAAGGCTCTCCGTCGAATTGCAGGAATGCGATCGATTAGCCCGACGCTAGAATTTGGCAACGGATTAAATTTGACAGACTACGACAGCCGCATCCAAACCTTGCAAACCCAGCTATCTACCTACAACACTTTACTCTCTAGCATAGATGAAATGGCAGGTCGCCTCTCTCTAATTGAAGAAGAATTGGGCGGCTATTCTGAAAAGATGTTAATGAGTGTGGCAACGCATTATGGCAAAGACAGTTTGCAATATGTCCAAGCGGGAGGCAAGTCACGCAAGAAATTATCACGCCGTTCGAGCAACACCCAATCCCCATCTGAGACTACAGCTACAACCTTGAATGGTGCAAACAACAATGGTAAAAAAACCTCTGTTGTTTTACCTTAATGTTTAACTGCATCATGCTGGAGTGTTGCTGATTCTGGGTATAAATTAGAAGTTGTATGAATTAAAACTGAACTGTTTCAGTGGGCAATTTTGCGTCAGTGGGGCGATCGTCGCCTCACACAGCTAGAACAATACCTGTGGAATTACCTGATCATTCCAGTCGATCAATCCCTTTGTGAAGAATGGGCAGAGGTTCGTGCCAATCGACAAAGCGCAAGACGACCAATATCCCCACAAGATGCTTGGATTGCCGCAACGGCTCTACTGGTCTGTCAAATTCATTTTGACGGTTAAAGAGACGCGATAAATCGCCGTCTCTACAGGAAATTTATCCATCAATTATTTATTGACAGACTACTACGCTACGACTTACCGCTAGTCAAAATGAGATCAATTGCCTTAAGAGAGCGATCGCTTTCCTACTGCGAGGAGGCGATGTCTAACGAATTGCCACTCCGTGTCTACGTTGTTGAAGTAAAAGGGCGATCGCAGTTTGGATATGAATTAAAGAGCGATCATTAACTGCTTCAGACATCATAGTGAAATCGACAACTCAAAATGATGATTTCAGTTTCAGTCACTTCATACACTAAACGATGCTCATCCGTAATTCGTCGTGACCAATATCCGCTCAGTTCATGCTTTAGAGGTTCAGGTTTGCCAAGTCCAGTAAATGGTTGACGAACAGTATCGTTAATCAGGGTGATGATCTTGCGATGAATTTTCTTATCTTGTGCTGCCCAGTCGTTGAATTGTTCAAATGCCTCAAGAGCGAATGTTATATTCTTCATTCCATTCCTCAGGCGTAAAACTGACCAAGTTGGTCTTTGTTTCAATGTTTTGAATAGCGGTCATCAAGTGGTAACGATTGGCTTCAGTAGACAGCAAATACTCTGTCACATCTTGTTGAATAGATTGGTTAGCATTTGTCTCAACAACATCTTGTTCAACCAAAACAATCACTTCAACAACAGTTCCTTCTGCTAAATCAGACGTTTGAATCTCGATTTTGCCATCCTTGCCAACGACCACTTGCTGTTTAATGCCACTTAACATGATTAAACCCTCATGGTGCTAGATTTCACATTAGTTTTAGCTTAACTTAGTATGATCGCAATGGCTGAAATGGTAAACGGGCGATCGCCAATATTGTAAGTTGGGTTTGGCTCACTCTGGAGACAACCAGGGATTCATAATCTCAATATTCGTTCCATCGAGGGTTAGCTTTTATTCTTCAGTTTTGTTTAAGTCCCGTTATTCCCCTTATCTCCCCACTCCCCTATCCCGGTTTGTGATCTAAACGTGTGGCTTGCTCTAGGGCGGCTTTTTCTTTGGCTCGGCGGACATAGGGTTGTAATTGGGTGCGATCGCAACCTGTTAAAATAATCAGGTTTTCCAAGCTGATCCCCCGCATTAACATTTCTACCCGCCAGGTTTGTTGTGCTTGTGCTATGGCTGGCGTTTGTCCTTGGGGAGTTAATAGTCTTTCACTCCATATTTGCCAACGTATCTGAAGGTCTGATTCTGAGATGGGTGTGCCTGTTTCATTCAAAAACATAGCTGATTGAGCATCTTTACGACTTTTGAGCCATTTGATTAGAGGATTATTGGTAAAAGAGCCATAGCGTTTGCCCAAAATCCACTGATTCACAGGTACTTGTCGGACAAATCCGGGAATTGTGATTTGTAGGAAGTGTCCTTGAGTATCGTAGATTTGGTGCGATCGCTCCAAGCTAATTATTTCTGTGGCGGATAACCCAGCCCCAAATAACACATAAGCCAAAGCATAATCTCGTACTCCCGATTTCCTG
>NZ_JAIVFR010000216.1 GCF_020829685.1 Nostoc sp. CHAB 5715
AATTGTAAGGGAAACAGCCATAGGCATGGCAAGTAAAATTAAAGTTTGTTGGTGGTAAATCACCACAAATATTAAGTGGATACAAAATCAGAATTCTTGATGGGAACTGCCTTGAAAAAACCGACCAACTTCAGTTTGCAGGTAGTTGATCAATAAGGAAATGCGATCGCTCATCCCCAATAATGTTAGTTGCTGCATCAATTGGGAAGTTTGATGAGTGGGCGATGGTGCTTGGGTTTGAAAGTCTGTAAAGAACGGAGACGATAAACCTTGGGCTAGGAGTTCAGTCCAATTCACTGGTACTACTCCCACTTGGGTGGTAGATTGTGTCAGGAGGAATTCTAAAATATCTATACCTTGGTCAGGAGCGATCGCACCAATCCCCCGTAAACTCATTTGAGTAGCAATTTGACCTTTGGCAGCAGCACCGATATCTGCCCAAACTCCCCAATTTATACTCAATGCGGGTAACCCTTGGCTGTGTCGATACTGTGCTAAGGCATCGAGAAATGTGTTAGCGGCTACATGATTTGTCTGTCCAGGAGAACCTAATAGGGAAGCGGCAGAGGAAAACATGATAAAATAATCCAAAGGTACGTTTTTGGTCAAAAGATGTAGATTCCAAGCGCCTGCAACTTTTACAGACATCACTGACTGCAAACGTTCCGAATTCAGTTGCTGTAAAACTCCATCATCTAAAACGCCTGCTCCATGAATCACACCACGCAAAGGCGGATAGTTTTGTTGGATGTTAGTCAAAACTGCTGCTAACTGTTCTTTCTCGACAACATCTGCCTGAGTTGTGATGACTGTAGCACCTGCGGATTGTAATGCTTGGATTTGTGACTGTGCTTCTAGTGTCGGGCTGCTACGTCCCACAAGTACCAAGTATTTCGCACCTTTTTCAACTAACCAATGGGCAACGCGCAACCCTAAACCGCCCATACCACCAGTAATTAAATAGGTTCCTTCGGGATGAACTGGTAATGTTTGCAAATCTTCGGCTGTCGGTTCGTGGGTAATGGCGATTTTGCCGATATGTTGCGCCTGTTGCATCATCTGCAATGCTGTTATCACCTTTTGGACAGGAAAAACTGTTTGGGGTAGAGGTTGCAACTTTTGGCTTTGAAACTGTGCCATGATCCGATGCAACAAGGATTGCACCTGTTGAGGATTTTGCTGTGCAACATTCATTAAATCCACCAGGTGATAGGCAACTAGTGGCTTGACTTGAGCGACTTCTTGTGTATTCCAAACTCCGCGTTTGCCAATTTCAATAAAGCATCCGTTGGCTTTGAGAACCCCTAGACTGGCGGCAATGAACTCACCAGCTAGGGAATTAAATACGATATCTACACCTTCACCGTCAGTTATTTCTAAAATTTCTTGAGCAAAATCCAAAGTGCGTGAGTTAAAGATGTGTTGCACACCTAAAGAACGCAGTGTCTGCCATTTTCTTGGGCTTGCTGTGGCAAAGACTTCCGCCCCAGCTTGTTGAGCAATTTGTAAAGCTGCCATACCTGTACCTCCAGTGGCGGCATGGATGAGGATGCGTTGTCCTTTTTGAATTGCAGCAACTTCTTGCAGGGCATAAGCTGCGGTGAGGAAATTGGCGGGAATTGTCGCGGCTGTTTCAAAGCTCAAAAAGTCGGGTTTGGCAACAACAAAGCTGGTATTAGTCGTAACATATCGGCTAAAACTATCAGTAGCTAAGGCTACGACGGCATCACCAATGTTAAACTGAGTTACGCCCTCACCAACAGCGACAATCTCACCGGCACATTCAACGCCAAACCAGTTGCGATCAAAAGGTAGTAGTCCCAAAGCATCTAATACGTCAATGAAATTTAATCCCGTCGCCCATACCTGAATCTCTACTTCCCTTGGCTGGGGTTGACGACGCTGGGAAGTTTGCCATTGTAGGGAATTGAGTAAACCGCGTGTGCCGATTGTTAAGCGGTAAGGCTGTTCGGGAACGGCAAGTACTTTTTGGGGATTAGTGAAGCGAGTTAATCGTGCTACCCTTCGCCCAGTTGAGTGGAGGGTAATTTCCTCTTCCTGGGAAGGGTGCATCAATTCAGTTATCAGGGTATCAACTTGGGAAATTGCTGCTTGTGTCGGATCTAAATCTACACAGCGACAATTGAGTTCTGGATGTTCCAAACGGATGACTTTACCCATACCCCATACAGGTGACTGCATTAATCCTGTGATTGTGGAGGTGGGATTGACTGCACCTTGAGTCACTAACCAGAGGTTAATGGGCTGATGTTGCTTTTGAATCAGGGTTTGGACGAGGTTAAGAACATTGGTACATTCAGCGTAACAGTCTTGAGGTAGAGTCTCAATATGTTCTTGTGAACTAGAAATATAAACAATGTTTTTGATTGATTTCTGAATGCTTTCTGATGCTACCGTGTCCGAATTACCCCCCTTAATCCCCTGATGCATTGGGGAGAAACCGGAAATCAAGTCCCCTCCCCAATGCATCGGGAGGGCTAGGGAGGGGTAAAATCGAGATTTAGAAGCCACTTCTGTATTTGTGTCTACACCGTAGCTTGCAAACGGGGGAGGTAGAATGGTAGATAATTGCTGTTGCTGGTGTAATCGTTGTGCGATCGCATCTCCTAACTCAGAATAATCTGTTACAATTAACCATTTTCCAGTACAGACGCGATTAATTGCGTCTCTACCTTGATCTGACTGTGCTACAATCACTGCTTGTTGAGCCAATACCTCTGGAAGCACAGAGTCAGGGATAATATCTGCAACGCTAGTAAATCCGTTTGCTTGTAATAAATCGTGCCACTGCTGGGTAGAAATTAAGGGATGCGTCTTACGCAAATCTTTGTCTTGGAATCTCCACCAGCCTTCAGTTAAACCAAAAATTAAATCCAGCCAACCACTGGGACGAGTACCTTCCAAAAGTATCAATAATCCGTTGGGTGCGAGTAAGGATTTGACGTTGGTGATGGTTTGGCTTAAATCTTTGGTGGCGTGTAGAACATTTGCTGCAATAATAATATCAAAACTGTTGGCAGTAAATTCCCCAGATCCAATTGGCTGTTCAATATTCAAACTTTGGTAACGGACAAAGGTATAATCTGAAAACTGCTGGCGTGCTTTTGCTAAAAATAGTGGAGAAATATCAGTAAAAACATATTCCACTGACTGAGTAGCAAGTTGCGGTAAGAGATTAGCTGTAGTTCCCCCTGTACCTGCACCAATTTCTAGAATTCGCACAGTTTGCCCAGGCGGTAACTTTTCTAAAGCTGAGAGTACCGCTTGCTGTACCAGAGTATTCATCATCTGAGCACCAGGCGAATTTTGATACAGTTGAGCGATCGCCCTCAAGTCTCCATTGGGAAATAATATTTGTAAAGGTTCACATCGTCCTTGTAACACCTTTGATAAATGTAAACCACAGCGTTCAATTAACGTCAGTTCTGCCCAAGAAGATAGGTATTTTGTTTGTAGTTCTGCTTGGAGAATTTGTGCTTGTCCAACATTGGCAGACTGTCGTACATACCACCGTTCATCTTGTTGTTGCAGAATACCTGCGGCTGTTAACATTTCCAGGAGATGTATAAATAATTGTTCTTGCTCAGGTATAATTTGCAATTGCTGCCGAGAAAAATGTTCACCCCTGTGCAAAGATAAACCCAACTGTTGCAGTGCTTCAACAACATAAGCAAGACTGAGAGTTTCCAACTGGGGTAATAATTTTGCATAAATGTGGATCTCCGATTTTGTTAACAGTTTAGTGAATTGAGGTGCTAACTGTTGGGCAATCATCTCTGGAGAAGGCAGCAAAGATGTCTCATTAGGGTGAGATTGGGTGCGCCATTCCACCTCATACAACCATTCTCGCCAGTCTGCTGATGAATCGTAAGCAAAGATATTTTGTGATTCCACAGCTTTCAGTTGCAGTCCTGAAAAAGTTGCGATCGCTACTCCCTCTGGAGTTAAAACTTGAATATCTGCAATTATAATTGGTGATAAGATATCTCTAGGACGCAGTTGCACCCAACTCCATAGATTTTCCCCGACTGGTTCCCAAATAGTCAAGCGATCCAAACCGATGGGCAGATAAACAGATGACGTGGATTGATGGGATAAAATAGCTGCGATCGCTTGTAAACATCCATCCAACATAACTGGATGGAACTGATAACCAGCACGCTCAGTACATATTTGTGGTAAATGAATTTCTGCCAATGCAAGGTTATCATTGTACCACAGTTGGGTAATGGCTTGGAACGTTTCGCCGTAATTAATGCCAACCGTTTTGAGGTTTTGGTAGAAGTCGGCAATATTTGTAATTTGGGTACAATGCCGTTGCTGTTCTAAAAAATTAAAAATTCCATTTGGCTTAACATCTTTGTTCACACCCACTTTTCCGGTTGCAGGAACAGTCCAAGCATTTTCTGCGGCGCTGACAATTTCAAATTCGTAGCTGTCAGTGAGAATGAATTGTACAATCCGTGGGGAATCTGGGGTGAAAATGCAAGCCTGTTGCAGAGAAATATTTTCTAAGTATAGGCGTTCGCTTTGAAAAACTTGCTTTGCGGCTGCCAATGCCATTTCTATGTATGCGGCTCCTGGTAAAATTACTTGGGCAAATACCCGATGGTCTTGCAGATATATGGGGTAATTATCAGCAAGTTCTTGCTCAAAGTATAAATTAATGGATTTAGCTAAGTGTAATCGCTGCCCTAATAGAGGATGAACATCCACACAACCCTCCCTCAACCCTCCCCTTTGCAAGGGGAGGGTGCGCGTTAGCGCGGGTGGGGTAATTTCTGCCCAGAAACGCTTTCTTTGGAAGGGATAATTTGGCACATCAAGACGCTGACGGTTGTAACCTTGATCAAATCCGTGCCAATCAAGCTGAACTCCTCGCTCATAAAGCGCCGCCACACTTGATAATATTACCTGCCAATCCTCTTGTCCGGCTCGTAAACTGGGCAACCAGAGATATTTTCCCTCATCCGCTACCAGCGATCGCGCCATACCAAGTAAAATTGGCTTGGCTCCAACTTCCAAAAATACACTACACTCTTGCTGAATCAAAGTTTGAACCCCGGCAAAAAACTGCACAGGCTGGCGGATATGACGACACCAATACTCAGGTGTGGCAATTTCTGCACCGATGATTTTTCCAGTAAGATTAGAAATAATTGGGTATTGCGGCGGATGAAAGTTGACAGTACGGGCGACTTGCTCAAATTCTGTCAGCATCGCCTCCATTAAAGGAGAGTGGAAGGCATGGGAAACTGGTAAAGGTGTGATTTTGATGCCTTGGGCTTCCAAGATGGCGGCGATTTGGTCAATAGCCGAGGTTTCACCGGAAATCACTGTGTTATTGGGTGCATTAACAGCAGCAATGGATACCTGTTGATTGAAGGGTAGAATTAGTTCTTGTAACTCAGACGCAGCAGCAGCCACTGCAATCATTTTACCGTGGGGTAACTGCTGCATGAGGCGGGCGCGGGTGGCAATCAGCTTTAGTCCATCTTCTAAACTAAAAACTTCTGCAATACAAGCAGCCACATATTCACCAACACTATGGCCCATGAGAAAATCAGGTGTTACTCCCCAAGATAGCCATAGTTGACAGAGGGCGTATTCCAGGATAAATAAGGCTGGTTGGGTGTAGATGGTTTGGGATAAATTTTGAGAATGGGGAGAGACGCGATTAATCGCGTCTGTACTGGAGAGTGGGGAAAGATAAAGTAGATTTCGGAAATCTAAACCTAAGTCGGGATGCAATAATTCGCAGCAGTAATCAATCTGGTGGTGAAAAGAGGATTGAGTATCGTACAATTCTCCACCCATATTGATGTACTGGCTGCCTTGTCCAGTGAAGAGAAAGGCGATTTTGGGACGTGGTTGAGGAACCGCACCCACGCTAACGCGCACCTCCCTCTGTCCCCCCGATGCCTTGGGGGATGAAAGGGGGGTAGGAGGGTTGGGGAGGGGTGTATTTTTTTGACGGTCAATAAAATGATATAATTTTTCACAAGCAACGGTAGAAGAATCGGCAATTATAGCTAAACGATATTCCAAGTGCGATCGCCCCGTGTTGGCACTAAAACAAACATCTGCAAAAGAAACATCTTGATGTTGTTGAAAATAGTCTACATACTTACGGGCGAGATGTTCTAAAGCTGTAAGAGTTTTAGCACTCAGAGTTAGAAGATGCAGAGGACGTTCAATTTTATCTTCTTTTTGAATTTCAAGTTTTGAATTTTGAATTGTTGTAGCTGCTGCTAATACGATATGGGCATTGGTGCCACTAAAGCCAAAGGAACTGACACCAGCCAGCCGTTTGTCAGAATTCCAAGGAATGCAAGTAGTGGGAACGGTGATGGGCAATTGTTCCCAAGCAATATGGGGATTAGGTTGCCCAAAATGCAGATGAGGGGGAATTTCGCCATATTTCAATGCCAAAACCACCTTCATTAACCCGGCAATTCCCGCCGCCGCTTCGAGATGGCCAATGTTGGTTTTAAGTGATCCGATCAATAAAGGGCGATCGCGGGTATGATTGTCACCAAACACAGCCCCTAATGCACCGACTTCAATGGGATCACCCAAAGCTGTACCTGTGCCGTGGGCTTCAATGTAAGTAATATCTGCGGGTTCGACTGTGCTATTTGCTAATGCTTGGCGGATGACAGCTTGTTGTGATGGCCCGTTGGGAACCGTTAACCCACTACTGCGTCCATCTTGGTTGACAGCGCTACCTTTAATTACTGCAAGGATGGGATAGCCTGCGGCAATGGCATCTGACAGTCTCTGAAGGACGATGATACCGCAGCCTTCGCCGCGAACAAAGCCATCTGCTGTGGCATCAAAGGTTTTGCAACGCCCATCATTGGCAAGCATCCGGGCTTTGGAGAAATTAATCGTAAATTCTGGTGATAAAATACGATTTACACCACCTGCTAGGGCAATATTACATTCACCACGACGCAGACTTTGACAGGCAAGGTGTACTGCTACTAATGAGGAAGAACAAGCGGTATCAACAGCTAAAGAAGGGCCTGTGAATCCGAGTGTGTAGGATAAACGGCCAGCAGCAGTACTGTGGGAATTACCAGTTGCTAGGTAAGCATCTATATCTGTGACGGGACGATTTAATAGATGAGTTGAATAGTCATTGCTACTAAGTCCAATAAAAACACCCGTAGAACTATCTGCCAGTTGTTCTGAAGGAATGCCTGCATTTTCCAAAGCTTCCCAACTGACTTCGAGTAACAAACGCTGTTGCGGGTCGAGAGAAACAGCTTCTCTAGGAGCAATACCAAAAAACTCTGCGTCAAATTCTTGTAACTGCCCAATAAAACCCCCATAAGGATTATACATTTTCCCGGGAACAGTTGGGTCGGGGTCATAAAATTTATCCAACTGCCAGCGATCGCTTGGTACTTCTGTAATGGCATCAACGCCATTGCGTAACAGTTCCCACAATGCTTGGGGAGTATCTGCTCCACCAGGAAAACGGCATCCCATACCCACAATGGCGATCGCTTCTGTTTGTGTTTTGAGTTTGCTACGTAAATCCCGCAACTCTTGGAGAGCATTTTGCATTAAACTACGATAGTCTTTGGATTCAGGTTGGGTCATGTCGCTTCGCTCCAATTCGTAATTCGTACTTCGGCTACGCTCAGTACAAGTTCGTAATTCGTAATTAATACCCTATAGATAAATTTAGGGTTTTGGACATTGATGCTACGCATTTCTTTGTTTGCTATTAGGACTTACGCAAAAATCGCCCAAAAGCTTAATTTATCGAACCGCCAAGACGCCAAGAACGCCAAGAATTCGTAGAGCGTGCGTAAGTCCTAGCTATAAATAATAGTGCTTTAAATTCTGAATTACGAATTATTTTTGGTCAAAAGTTTTCTTGTTCAATTTCCAGTAATTCCTGTGCCAATAAATCGGCAATCTCATCTTGGGATAACTCTGATGGAGAAGAGTCTAACGCTTTACCCCTCCCCAACCCTCCTACCCCTCTTTCATCCCCCCTTACCAAGGGGGGACAGAGGGGGGTGCGCGTTAGCGGGGGTGGGGTAGTTTTATTTTGGTCTTTGGCTATGCCTTGGAGAGGTTGGGAGTCATCTAGATGTAATACTTCCTCTATTAAGTAGCGCCCTAACTTGTTGATGTTTGGATAGTCAAAAGCAACGGTGGTGGGAAGTGTGCATTTGAGGTTGGTTTGCAAACGATTTTTGAATTCGATCGCTGTTAGAGAATCCATACCCAGGTCAAAAAATCCAGATTGAATATCAATGGCGTGAGGTTTAAATCCCAAAACTTGGGCAATTTGCTGACGGATATAGGTATTGAGTAAATCATAGCGATCGCCAGCTTTTGACAATTCCTCTAATATAGATGTGGTTGGAGTTGATGAATGTACAGGTGTCTCAAACCGTTCCACAAATCTAGAAGATATTCCAAGTTGTGTAAATTGTCTCCAATCAATTGGTACAACTCCCACCTGGGTAATGGGTTGAGTCAGCAGATATTGTAAAACCTGGATGCCCTCAATTGGTGCGATCGCTCTAATTCCTCGCTGTTCCATCTGGCTGGTGACTTGGGGTTGTGCAGCAGAACCAACATTTATTGTGCTGCTGCATTAGCAGTTGTTATGTTCTTGCCGGCTTTCAGCGGTCGAATCGCACACCCGAATCGCGCACCACGTCGGCCCATTGCGCGCGGTCGGCAGCGCCGAAATTGC
>NZ_JAIVFR010000217.1 GCF_020829685.1 Nostoc sp. CHAB 5715
CCTTCAAATCCTCATAGGCTACCAAGTCGCTAGACTGGACTACGCACCTTGCCAACTTCACGGCAAAGTCTTTACGCTGCCTACTTACTTTGAGGTGTTTACCAGCCAGTTTATTTCTAAATTTAGCTCTGTTTTTAGAGCCTTTTTGAGTCTTAGAAAAACGACGTTGCATCCGTTTCAAAGACTTTTCACTTTGCCTTAGATGTCGCGGGTTTTCAACTTGATTACCTTCGCTATCAGTCAAAAAGTAGTTGAGTCCAACATCAAGACCAATAGTTTTACCAGTCGGCTCTCGCTTTTCGATTCGCTCAGAGTCGATGCAAAACTGAGCGTAGTACCCATCAGCACGACGCACAATTCGCACTCGCTTAAACTGTTTCAACTGGTAGAAATGCAGGTCACGAGTTCCCCAAAGCTTAAATGTTCCGGCTTGAAAACCATCACTAAAAGTGATGTATCGACGGTCATTAGAAAGTTTCCAACCGCTAGTTTTGTACTCAACCGAACTATGAATTTGCTCTTTTTTGAAGCGTGGATAACCCTTCTTTCCTGGTTTACCTTTCTTGCAGTTGTCAAAAAATTTAGCAATTGCACTCCATGCTCTTTCAGCAGAAGCTTGTCGAGCCATAGAGTTAAGTTTGTCTACCCAAGGAAAGTTTTCATCGGCAGCCAGTACAGCGCAATAAGCACTCAACTCGTATCTGCCAATACCCCGATTATCCATCCAGTATCTCAGACAGGCATTGCGAACAAAACGAGCAGTTCTAATCGCCTCATCAAGCGATTGGTACTGCTGCTTTGTTCCCTCAAGCTTTGCCTCAAATACCAACATGATTACGTCGAGTACACTAACGTAATTGTATCACAAAACATTTTTACAGCGAATAAAGAAAGCCCGCGCCTTACCCCCATATCTAAAGCCAGGGGCTTTCTCGGCGCGGATATTTTGGTAAACGTGAGAAGAACAACGGGAACAAACACAACGGGTGTTTATTCGGCGCTCGCTATGGCAGAAATATTTTTCAAGTTCCAAACCCGGTAAATTGACGTACATAGGGTTCGTGAAACGCCAAAATAATATCTTGCTTGGGTACTCCCATTTCAACTAATCGATTGGCAATTCCAACTTCGGTACCATCATGTTGAATCCATATTTTCCCATCTTTAATATCGAGATGTAGAATACAGCCAAAATCGCGTTTATTTCCCCGCCAACCGACATAAAGTAATTGATAGTGGTCTTGTTGTTCGTCGAAAATTGTTTGCACATCATACTCTTCGGCATTTCGTTGCATCGAAGCTCGCTTTTGCCGTTCGCAAAGAAGATGTCGAATATATTGCCGATATTTTTCTACAGCCATTGACGAATAACCTCCTCTTGTACATCGTAAATTATCAATCGTAATTGATATTTTGCAACTGCCGATGTAATAAATTTTCGTTGAAAAAAACTTTCATAAATTGGGACGCGAACAGCTAAATAAAGTTGGCGTTCTGGTTCAATTTTATCTAAAGCATCCCGATAGTTTAAAAACTGTCCCAAGGCTGTATGAAATTCTGAAACATTAGATGGACTAATAAAACTTTTAATTTCCACCGCTATTTTTTGTCCCTCTTTCTCTGCTCCTAAAAGTTGCTCTGCCGCTAAATCAATCTCAAAATCTACATCATCCACATTGATTTCATAAGGGTCAGCCGTAATCTTCCAGCCGTCTTTTTCTAAAGCATTTCTGACAATATTATGAAATCTATCTTTTGCCATAGGAGTTCACTATACTAAAAATTAGGCTGGTTAAAGGTAGATAATACACAATATTCGCTTTAATTCGTATTTTAACTTAGGGTTAGTTTGGCAGTAACGCCCAAAGATGTGCAAGCGATGCCTGGGTTGGGCTACGCCAACGCATTCATCAACAATTAAGCGATCGCAAAATGAGTGTATTGTCTAACATCTTCTGGATGAAAAGCTAAAACAATTTTATCTTTGGGAATTCCTGCGGCTACGAGTTCATTGGCAATTCCATATTCAGTCCCATCGCGCTGAATCCAAATTTTTCCATCAATAATTTCAATATGGATAATACAACCATGAACTCGTTCTTCTCCCTGCCATCCCAAAGTCATTACTATGTAATTAGTAGCTGTGCGATCAATAATAAGTTTTGTTTCTAATTGACGATTTGCATAGGGTATTTTTATATATTCATTCAGAATATCTTCGATGATTTTTTGATATTTTTCTAAGGTATCCATTGCACAATCACCTCTCGCTTTGGGTCAAATACAAGTAAACGTAAGCGGTTCTTTTTTAATAAAATCTTGCCGATGGTTTCGGTAAAAATTTCAGTGTAAGTTCGACGGGGGATAGCAAGATACAAAATTCGGTCGCTTTCTTGTTATTCTAAAATATCGTAATAAAGAATAAACTGTCCTAATGCATTTTCTAAATCTGTAACGGGAGATTGGCTGAGAAAACTCTTGATTTCAACTGCTATTTTCTGCTGACCTTTTTCTGCGACTATAAGTTTTTCTGCACCCAAGTCTATATATAAATCTTTTGTCCCACATTTTAATTTAAATGGGTCATCAGTAATTAGCCAACCATCTTTTTCTAGGGCTGTTATCACAACATTATGATAAACATCTTTGGCCGGCATACTAGAAAGTGCGGTAATTGTGTATTCTTTGGGCATTGAGGGTGTTTTATCGCCAGGAGTACGGCTCCAAATCCTTACGAATGGTGCGTTACGGATTTCATCCTAACGCACCCTACAGTACCAGGGCTATTTCGTTCTAGACAGAAACCGCCCAGAACTGAAGTTCACAGGCTTTTAGCTAAAGTCCGTTAAAACGGACTATAGCAATCCTAAATCATTCGTGAAAAGTTAGATCCCCGACTTCTTAAAGAAGTCGGGGATCTGGACACTGAGAATTTTCACAAATCAGATAGGATTGCTATATAACCTTTTCTCAGTCGTCTTTAGACGACTTTCGCTATTAGACCCAGAATTCATTCTGAGGCGGACTAGATGAGAATGAAATAGCCCTGCTACAGTACTGATTTAATGGAACTCCAAAAAATAAATGCGTACCCCGAAATAACAAATGCGTACCCCGAAATAACAAATGCGTACCCCGAAATAACAAATGCGTACCCCGAAATAACAATTGCGTTGGCGTAGCCTGCCGCAGGCATCGCCGAAATCACAATTGCGTTGGCGTAGCCCAACCCAGGCATCGCAAAATCGATGAAAAATACTGGTAGTGGGCGATCGCTTAGAATAAAGCAAGTAATGAAAAGTCAATTCATTGAGCTTCAGCAAATGCCTTCCTACTTGGTCAATTTACCTGTTCAACTACAGCAAGAGATAGAGCAATGGGCAACTAGCCAAGGAATTTCCCTCGATCAATTTATTTTGTGGGCAGTAGCAGAAAAAGTTGCCTCCCTTCGCCATCAACTGAACGACCCCTCCTTTCCCTTGATTAGCTATCGCATTGGAAGCAGTGGCCAAAAAGTTCCCGTTGTTAGTGGTACAGGAATTCGAGTGCAAACTCTAGCGATTGCTGCTCATCAGTGGGGCTGGTCTTGCGAGCAAATTGTCCAACAGTATGGTATTACTGAAGCTCAGATCAATGACGCACTGGGTTTTTACACTGCCCATCGTACCGAGATTGATGAAGCGATCGCTACAGAACAAGCGATTGAAACTGCTGGTGTCTAAACTCCTGCTGCATTTAGATGCAGACACCTCCATTAAAGCATTGCATACGGCTCTAGTTGCTCGTGGTCATGATGTGACTCGCACTCCCAATGAATGGATGCCAGAAGATGCTAGCGATGAAATGCAACTGCTGAAAGCCACAGATAACGGACGGTGTATTTTTACCTTCAACATCAAAGATTTCTTGTCCTTGGTTATTCAGTATCCGCAGCACAGAGGCATTATTCTAGCGGCACAAAATAGTTGGAATTTGTCTGACCTCATTCAAGCATTGGATCGCTTGCTATCAGAAACTCAAGCAGAAGACTGGCCTGGGCAAATACGTTGGTTGAATCAATGGCGATGAGAATAGCGTATCAATTGAAAAACAGAACTTTGCGATCGCCTAAATAATAATTGCGTTGGCGTAGCCCGCCGTAGGCATCGCCAAATCGATAAATGCGTTGGCGTAGCCAGCCCAGCGTAGGCATCGCATCCATCCTCTTTTTACCTGAAACTGGTAGTGGGCGATCGCAAAATCAGTATATTGTCTGTTCACAAGTAAAAAATACTTAGCCACGAGGTTCTTTCATTGTCAGACACACATCACCTGTGATGAAATTCTACATTTTTCCTGTATTTAGGGTGTTGGTGTTGAATTATTTCTTATAACCTAGTTGCGTCTCACACCCTTGCCCATGAATGAACAGCGACAGCAAGCCTATCTCAACCTCATTCAACGCCTATTGAATTGCCGTAGTCACGATGAAGTCCGAGAGATTTTGGCAGCAAACCAAGAATTAGTGGATGTTGGCTTCTTCCAGAAAACCTCAGAAAGAGTAAGTAATTTGATAGTAATAGGTGAGTTTGAGCAAGCTAATCGTTTGATGAATATTGTAAGGCGGCTGCTCGAAGTGTATAGCGATTCAGTGTCAGATATAACAGCACAAGAAGAATATGTTGATTTTTTGACAGAGGTACTACAAGCAATCAATTCAAGCTGGGGTAACGTGCCGATAGCGCAGGTAGTTTACCCCTTGCTGGCAAACAATACAGACAAACTCGACGAGGTGTTAGCAGAAATATTGCGCCAGTGGGGGACATATAGACTGAGAGAAGCCACAGCAGATCAGGAGAAATACCAAGTAGCAGTAGTTATTGTCGTTTTGAGCAACATAATTAGCAAATTCCCGTTGGGTAACAAAGCCAGTAATATGGAAATTGCCATCACTGGCTATGAAGTCGTGCTGACATTCTTTACCCAGCAAGCTTTCCCCGAAGATTGGGCAGCTACGCAAAATAATCTCGGTGAAGCTTATCGTAACAGAATCAGAGGGGATAAAGCTGATAATTTAGAGCGGGCGATCGCTTGTTACCAAGAAGCTTTGAAAGTCAAAACTTTTGAAGCTTTTCCCCAAGATTGGGCAGGAATGCAACATAATCTCGGTACTGCTTTCAGTGACAGAATACGAGGGGATAAAGCTGATAATTTAGAGCAGGCGATCGCTTGTTACCAAGAAGCACTGAGAGTCAGAACTTTTGAAGATTTTCCCCAAAATTGGGCAGAAACGCAACATAATCTTGGTACTGCTTACAGTGACAGAATACTAGGGGAGAAAGCTCAGAATTTAGAGCAGGCGATCGCTTGTTACCAAGAAGCACTGAAATAGGATTTACGCACTGTACAAATTCATCGTGATGTGCATTAACGATGCTCCCGGAAGTTTTCAGGCTTTTCTTAATTATCCTGCGATCGTCAATAGACCTTCTAGTTCCAGGTCGAATGCCAGCTGTTTCTAATTCAGCAGATGTGAGCTTCGTTTCAATCCAGGCATTTTCCCACTTAACAGTAGTATCTTCCTGCTGCACTTTTTGGGGCGATTCATGGGAAACATGGCGGGAACCAAAGCTGAGAATACCGCTAATGGTTTCGTTATCTCCGAGTAAATCGACAACGCCTTCGCCGTAAACCCACGGGAAAGAACCGCCGAGTTTGCTGACTTTGACACGACCTTCATCACCAAGGGTCTTGACAATTGTGCCAATTTCGTCTTTGTGTGCGGTGATAGCGTAGGCGCGAAGCGGCTTGTCGTTAGACATCGCTCGATCTGGACTTTTGCCTGGAATCTTGGCAATAATATTATCGGCGCGATGCCTACGGCGGCAAGCTACGCACCATACTTCTACACCCAGCGCCGCAAATCGTTGCATTAACAACTGGTTAATTTCAGCTTCTGCACCACTAGGAGAATGGTGCATGACTAATTCTTCAATAATTTGAAATAAGCGATCGTAATCCCAAATACAGTTAGTTCAGTTTTCAACTGTTATATGAGACAATTGTGCATCAAAAACCCGGTCTGCTGTGATCAATGCTGCTCTTTTTTGTTGACGCTTCAGCACTCCTACCGCACCAAAAGCACTAAGGGCTAAAATTCCCCAGTTTATCGCAGGTTCCGGGACAGACTTAGCCTCAATCGCCGCCAGTGCAGTGTCTGCTACTAACTTATGAACGCCTGTTGTTGGATGTACAGAGTCAAAGAACAAATAATCGTTTGGTTGAGGGCATACACTGATGATTGTCTGGAAAGTACCTACTACGCAAGGGTTAGCCACATCTTGAAACCCAAACTTCCCTGGATTTGCTTGTATTTGATTAAATAGGGAAAACACATCCACAGAGATCAGATTCAAATCCGAGTTACTGCTAAATTTGCCTAGTTCCTCTGCTAATCTCTTGTTATGGTCATTTGTAAAACTAGTCAAGTTGCTAGATAGACCTGTAGCGAATGCAAATGGAATCTTGCCCAAATCAGGCAAGTTAAAGACTAAAATATTTTTTGCGCCAGATGAGGCAAGTAACCCTACTGCATCTGATAAATTCTGGACTGTTTGAGTCGCATTGGTAGCTTGACCAAACACATAATCATTTGCACCTCCCCATACAGCATAAAGAGCATTTGGATCAAGCTTCTGATTGGCTTGTAGAATTGGTTGCGTGAATAAGCCGACTTGCTCTAGCACTCCCGGTAACGGCGCACTAGGAACAACAGCATTACCCTGACCAGAACTAGCACCGCCGACGGCAAAATTAATACCTTGATTAGGAATAGTAGAATTTGAAATCAAGTATGGGGTAGAATTTAATCCTAGCTGATTTCCCAGGTAGTCTACCCACACCTGATCATTAGAAAAACGCCCTTGAAAGTAGGGTGGATCTTGGGGAATAGCTGTTGTCGGAGCGACTAAACCATTAGTAGCAGTGAATACATTGCCAGTATCAGAAAGACTGTCGCCAAATACATAAAATTTGCTAAAACTCGCAGCACTCGCTTTGAGCGGCAACATGAAAGATAAGAGAACAAATCCTACTGCTACAGCTTGTTTTTTCATCTTTGTTTTACCTGTGGTATTTTTAATTTGTTTAAAAGTTCTGACTACTTGTATTTTGACTTACTTCAAAACTAAGTACTAAGTAATATCACGTCCGGTTAAACACAAGTCAATTGCGAACGGAGTGAAGCAATCGCTCCAGACGTTGTGATTGCTTCGTTTCACTTCGTTCCACTCGCAATGACATATCACAAGTAATTTATCGGATATGATATAAGTCGGTCAAATTAAATATAAAACCTAACCCTGCCTCCGGCTTCCCTCTCCTTAATAAGGAGAGGGATTGAGGGTGAGGTTTGATCTTATGTTTAATTACGCCTACCTACTTAGGGCTAT
Source organism: Nostoc sp. CHAB 5715 (assembly GCF_020829685.1). Lineage (GTDB taxonomy): Bacteria > Cyanobacteriota > Cyanobacteriia > Cyanobacteriales > Nostocaceae > Nostoc. Next base: position 7,431 of record NZ_JAIVFR010000217.1, read on the forward strand.
TTCATTCGAGACATAAAAAGCCCAGAATTAAAGTTCCTCTCTTATAGCTAAAGTGCGTTTTAAGGGACTATAACCTTTTCTCAGTCGTCTTTAGACGACTTTCGCTATTAGACTGGTGAATTCATTCTCAGGCGGGGTAGATGAGAATGAAATAGCCCTGACTAAGTACGCCTATTGAGTAATTTACGTTGTTTTACTTAACTATGCCTCAAAAGTTCATCAAACCCGGGTAAAAACGCTGAAAATAATTAAATTTACATTTTATTGAGAAAAAATAGCTATATTACAAAGAAATGGCAAAATTTACATGCTAAAGGGTGGGAATTGCCCACTTTTATGATATCGATGGACTAACCGCAACAGAATGCTGTAGCTCATCGTAGACTTCACTTTAACTTCGCCTTAATTTCAAAGCCTCAGTAGCCGATACACCCTCACCCTGACTGCCGAAATACCATAAAGCCATAGCAGCCTCAGCACGAGTTACTGGTTTTTTGGGTTGAAACAGAGTCGTATAACCAAACACCCGCCGAATATTCGATTGTTCGCCATTCTGGTAATCAGCCAACACTGCTCTTAATGCTTTGGGGTCAATTCGCGCCGCGTCTTGGAAGCCCCAGGTTTGTTTGACCGCATCTAAGTTAGCAGAGGGTAAAGCTTGGCGAGTATCTAAAGGTAATTTCCATAGCAGCAACTGTTCCCGCGTTAGGGGTGCATCAGGACGAAACAAAACTACTGTAGAATCAAAAGACAAAGGACTGGGAATTAAACCAGCTTCGGCTAATCCCTGAATTGCTGGAAAATCAGGGTCTTTTGCAGACACATCACTAAAAATTGGTTGAGTAGTTTCTGATGCCAAGCGAATTTGTTTAGCTGGATTGCTGGCATACATAGCATTGTTAGCAGCAATTAGCCAACGAGCATATTCCCGATGTGTAACGATTTTACCGGGTTCAAACTGGTTAGTTGTGGCAGTATTGCTCTTAGTTGCCTTTGGTTCTATAGACAAAACACCTAATGCAGCCAAATCTTGGATATGTTGCCGCCATTCTTGCGGTATCTTATTCAGATCGTTGAATTCCTGAGATTCGGCTGTGGCTGTAGGAGTTGTTTGGTTTACGATGCTGCTTGTGATCGGTTTGTCTCAGATCATCCATTATCCTTCTGTAGTAAAAGCCCTTAATCCTTATTATGATTACGAACTCCTGGCCAGATATCCCCATGGTTTCTGGTTGCTCGGAGCAGT
>NZ_JAIVFR010000218.1 GCF_020829685.1 Nostoc sp. CHAB 5715
GATCGCCGTTTGCGACGAGAAAATCGAAAAGAAGGGGCAGGGCGTTGGCCTGTCCTTCTACGCATTTTTCGCAAACAGGAATGACGACCCTGACCTGCTGATATGAATGATTTCGCGGCGGTGAATGCTGTTTATGCTAAATATTTCCCGGAAAATACAGCCCCAGCGCGGGCTTGTGTGCAGGTATCGCGCTTACCTAAAGATGTGTTGGTAGAAATTGATGCGATCGCTGTAATTACCAGTTAGGAGAAATAGAACAATGAGCAAAATCTTAACGGTTACATTTGATGGTTCTGTTTTGCGACCAGATATACCACTTGATTTAGAACCTAACAAGCGCTATGTAATTACCATCGTTTCTGAGGATATTAACTCATCTCAAAAAAAAGTGGTTGATGCATGGGATGTATTAGAAGATTTAGCTGGAACAGTTGATGCACCCGAAGATTGGGCAAGTCAACATGACCATTACCTGTATGGCACACCAAAACGTCAGCCTGAAATTAACACATGACGGGTGAGCGGATATTTTTAGACACTGTTTTTATCCAAGCGTTCGGGCGCTTTTACTGGAAACAGAAGCTTGAGTTATCATCACTTGAAAAATTAGAACTTCAACAGCAGAGTTGGGAATTGGCAATTGCAAGTATTTTTAAGTATTCCCCTCTGATGAATGCGATCGCTTCTATAACTTTGGGAATACTGAAATTAAGTACCCTAAAGGAGTATTAAAAATGGCAGAAAATCGCATCAGTGCCAGCCTAGCCCCAGCAGATAAAGAAGCAGTCATGCAAGCGATCGCTACAATTAGAGAAAAGTTACCGTTTTTGGTAGATTTGACCACCGAAGAACGGCGAACAATGTTGAAGATGGGAGATAAAAGTCGGGCTTTTGTAAGCATTGCTTTAGAAGTAGCGACACAGAACCCTAACTTTTTGCCCCGTTCTTTTGACTTAGAAGAGATGCGCCGAGATTTGGCGCTGTTTGAAGCGTTGTATCCAGTGCTTTTGTCTCTCACGCAACTGCAAGAATTGGTGGATGATACCTGTATAGCCGCTGCTAGCGAAGCGTATACCGCAGCATTAGCAGTTTATAGCTATGCCAAAGCTAGCGGTGATGTCGCAGGTTTAGATGCAGTAATTGATGAGATGGGACGCAGGTTTAACCGCCGTTCTAAGAAAAAGCAATCCGAAGTTCCAGTTAGCTAAACCTTGAAACAGGCAATTATACCAGTTGTCAACTTGGTAAAATATACGTCATTTGTAGGGGCATAACATTGTTATGCCCTTTTTGCATCTTCAATCCAAAAATTCTTGAAACCCGCGCAGGCGGGTTTTGTCTGTGTAGCCGCGACTTCTAGTCGCCAGGGCATTTTTGAGCCTCAGAAGGTCAACGTCGAGCCTCAGAAGGTCAAAGTTGAGCCTCAGAAGGTCAACATTGAGCCTCAGAAGGTCAAAGTTGAGCCTCAGAAGGTCAACGTCGAGCCTCAGAAGGTCAACGTCGAGCCTCAGAAGGTCAACGTCGAGCCTCAGAAGGTCAACGTCGAGCCTCAGAAGGTCAACGTCGAGCCTCAGAAGGTCAACGTCGAGCTTCAGAAGGTCAACATCGAGCTTCAGAAGGTCAACGCATAAAAATTACCTAGAAAAAGTTTGATAAATTCTGAAATACACCTTGTATATTTAGTAGTTATTCTGTAAGCATTAGCATCTCAAAATTGAATCTTGTAATGAACCCGCAAAACAAGCCCAAGAGTCTACAAGATATTCTTAAGCAGCGCCAGCAATCAGGTTTTGTGGGTCGTGAAGACCAAGTAAACCAATTTCGCCAAAATTTAACATTACCCCCAGAAGACGATCGCCGTCGTTTTCTCTATAACATTTGGGGTCAAGGCGGAGTTGGTAAAAGTACCCTGCTGCGACAGTTTCGTAAAATTGCTGACGAAGCAAAAATCATTTCGGCTTACATCGATGAAGCTGAAAAAACTATACCAGAAGTCATGGGTCGTCTAGCTGAAGAGTTGGAACGGCAAGGTCACAAACTAACGCAGTTTACAGAACGCTACAAAGTTTACCGTCAAAAGCGCCAAGAATTAGAAACTGATCCAGAAGCTCCTCAAGGCTTTTCGGCTTTTGTGGGGAAAACTGTAGTTAAAACTGGTGTGCGTCTGGCGCGTCGAGTTCCAATTGGCGGTGCTGTATTTGACTTTGTAGATGAGGATGCTTTCGCTACCCAAGCCGGAGAATGGGCATCTTATGTTGCAAAAAAAATAACAAATAAAGACGAGGTGCGCTTGGTTCAAGAACCTGTAGAAATCCTAACCCCGCTATTTTTGCAAGATATTTTTAAAATTGCTAAAGAAACTGCTGTTATTTTGTTTTTTGATACTTATGAACGCACTGGGGAATTCCTAGATAACTGGCTACGAGAAATTTTGGAGGGTCGCCACGGTGAAGTATCTCTCAATATATTGATAGCGATCGCCGGTCGCCATGAATTAGATAAAAATCATTGGACACCTTACGAGGGGTTAATAGTTCGTTTCCCTCTGGAACCCTTTACAGAAGAAGAAGCCCAACAATATCTAACTCGCAAAGGCATTACAGACAATCGCATTATTGAAGTGATTTTACGCCTTTCTGGAAACTTACCCCTGCTGGTAGGAATGTTAGCAGATGCTCATCCCAATGACCCTAACCAAGTAGTTGAGCCTAGCAGCAGTGCTGTAGAACGCTTTTTAAAATGGATTGATGACCCCAAGCGGCGACAAGTTGCTCTCGATGCTGCCATTTCTCGGTGCTTGAATCGAGATGTTATAGCCAAGTTAAAAGGAGAAGAAGAAGCTGACGAGTTATTTACTTGGCTAAAAGAAACATCCTTTGTCAACGAACGTACCGACGGCTGGGCTTATCATGATGTCGTTAAAACGCAAATGTTACGCCACAAGCGCCTTTCATCGCCGCAAAGTTGGGCTGAGATACATGGTAAGTTGGCTGATTATTATGACAACCTACGGAACGATCTGCAATTGGAAGAAGAGGAAAAACAGCGCGATCCTAGCTGGCAAAGTTACACTTTAAATGTGTTGTACCACAGCTTATGTCAGTCACCACAAAAGAATTTATCTGTAGCTCTCAATGAATTTCTTGCTGCACTCAAAAATCAACGCAAATTTGCCCAACAATATGCAGAAACAATGCTTCAGGCTGGTAAAGATGCGGATTCCTCTGAAGTTCAGCATTGGGGTGAGCAATTAGCGAATGGGTTAAAAGCTTATGAGGAAAACCTTTATCAAGTTACATTAGAAATGTTTACGGCAGTTCTACAGAGTTCTAAGATTGAGGTTAAATGGCAATCAATTGCTTTAGGTTGGCGCGGGGAGATTTACCGTTTAATGAAGCGTTACGAAGAAGCTCTCCCAGATTTTGACCGCGCTATTGAACTTGACTCTAAATATGCCTGGGCGATCGCAAATCGTGGTGTAACTTACCATTTAATGAAGCGTTACACGGAAGCCCTAGAAGATTTTGACCGTTTAATTGAACTTAACCCAAAATATGACTGGGCGATCACAATTCGTGGTGTAACTTACCGTTTAATTGAACTTAACCCAAAATATGAGTGGGTAATCGCAAGTAGAGGTGAAACTTACCGTTTAATGGAGCGTTATACGCAAGCCCTCGAAGATTTTGACCGCGCGATTGAACTTAACCCTAAACTTGACTGGGCGATCGCAAGTCGCGGTCAAACTTTGCTCCAGCTTAAGCGGTACAATGAAGCTCTTGCAGATTTCAACCGCGCTATTGGCTTAAAATCTGACGATGATTGGTACTTGTACGATCGCGCTTTAAGCTACCTAGCTCTTAACCAAGCAAACAAAGCACAAATTGACTTAGCACTTGCTATCAAGCTTGCTAAACAGCATTACGAAAAAGATACTAAAGACTGGCGTAACACCTTTAATTTAGCCCTTTATTATTTGGCTGCTCATTACACTCAACCAGCAGAGCAATTATATCGATATACCTTATCTCAAGGTGCTTCTTTAGAGCGTATCCATATAGCTATCCAAGACCTAAATGACTTTTTAACCGTATTCCCTAACCATGTGCAGGCTACATCCATGCGACAGTTGTTGCAATCTTCTCTAACTGACGTTGTTTAAAATAATTCGTAATTGAATTACTTGAGGATTTAAACCCAAACTAATTTCAGACCACCAAATCGCAGGTTTTGGTATGTTGTTCCACCAATATATCATGTCCGATAAATTACTTGTGATATGTCATTGCGAGTGGAACGAAGTGAAACGAAGCAATCACAACGTCTGGAGCGATTGCTTCACTCCGTTCGCAATGACAACTGTTTAACCGGACGTGATATAAAAGGTGGTCTGGGAAAAGTGGTGCATGTTTAAATTTACAAAGAAGGCAGGAGGCAGATAGCCCAGCGTTAGCGAGTCCGCGAACGTCGGGCAGTTCGAGCTTACGGAAAGAAGTATGAATAAAAACTTGCATTTGCTGGGTCATTGCCCAGTTTAAGAGATTTTGGTGTGGGCAGCTGTACCCTCTTCAATTACGAATTACGTAGCTTGCTTGTGGCTGGAGGCGAGTATTAGGAATTAGCAATTATTTGGCCAAGGGCGTTGGCGTAGTTTTAAAACAGCACCTGAAATACCAAAAGCTAATATCGCTAAGGTCAAAGTTGGTTCAGGAGCTGCAACAATACTTACCTGATTAATAGCCAAGCCGTATTGTGGAGCAGAACTGCTAAAAACGAGTCGTGAGATATTTGGAGTGTCACTACGAACCCCCAAGAATACTGCCGAGTTATCTAATGCTAGCGACGAAGTACTGAGAACTGAGAAACTACCCAACAAGTTATTGCTGCTATCAAAAGCGTTGATAAAAGTTTCAACTTCTAAATTACTAATATCTACAGCTATCTGAGTACCAGCGCCATAAACAGGCTGGGCAAAACTAATGCTGAAAGGCCCTCCGTTACCCTGAGTACGAGGATCAGGAGAACCAGGAGGAAGAGGTTGAAATCCTGTTGGGTTTATACCTCCGAAGAGAATAAAATCTCCTTGGGCGAAGTTAGTCCGAATGCCAGGTGGAGGTAACGTTTGAAAGATAAACGGTGGAGTAATCTGAGGATTCTTAGCTGGAGTTATATTTACATCTAAACCTAAACCACCTTGGGATGTTGCTGAAAAAGAGTTAGGTAAAAAAACAGAAAAGTCAGGCGCAGAGGGATTGAATACTTTACCTAAACTTCCCCAATCAACTTCATCATTACCTCCTAACAGAGCGCGTTCATTTACTAAAAATGTAGCTGCTTTAACTGGTAATGGGAGAACCGCTATTATGGCTGTAATTGCTGGTAAATGTTTAACAGATAACTTTAATAATTGATTTATCGTAAATGCCACAAGGTTCACTCCTTAATTTTGTAGAATAATATCATCAAAATGGAATAATTCAACACCCAGGATGAGGCAGTGCGTTGCTCTGGTAGAGAGAGTTAAAGCAACTGCCGTGTTCAATGGTTATGTTGCAAAAACTTTTTGAGGGCTAGCTGCTGAGAACTGATGCAATTTATACTTTTCTCAGCCCAACCTCTTTTTTTGCAACAAAACTTTTACCCTGGTAACAAGCCGCAAAAAGCTTTAATTTTCATGGAGTTGTGACTTTTAGTAATTTTATATCAACTTAATACTTAGATTGGATGAGAGATTTTCAACGAAGGCAAATTGATTTCCTAAGAAAGACAAGTTACCGGTAGAACTATCATAGGAAAAATCGCTACTCTTAGTAGTACCAAACCCTACTTTAGAAACTTGGATTACATCGCTCTGACCAAAGTTATAATCCTTGATGGTGTCAATATCCTCCTTGAGGCTGTTGAAGATAAACTTATCTGCACCAAGACCACCTGTGAGAACATCCTTACCTTCTCCACCGATGATGGTGTCATTACCTGCACCACCATCAATCAGGTCATCGCCACCTCTACCATCAATTAGGTCATCCCCAGCCAGACCAGTTAATTGATTATTTTGACTATCGCCCTTAATGCTGTCAGCCTCATTTGTACCGATAACATTGTCAAAGTTGACTACATTGGATGTTAATTTTCCCAAACCAGGAACGTTATTGGCAGAGATAGTTTGGGCTTCTAGGTCGGCGGTAGTAGATACCCCAGGCAAAGATTCAGACGCATCTATGGTGTTATTGGCAACACTAGCATCAGCAATAACTGTTTCTACTTTAAAGACTTGATCTGTTCCAAACCCACGAGCTTTGGTAATTGTTCCTACACCTGAGAGGGTGATGGCTTTACCTAGTTTGCTGTAATCTGCTTGATCAAAGCCATCTCCACCATTGATGCTGTCGTTACCCCGACTGCCCTTGAAGGTGTCATCACCTGCACCACCTATTAACGTGTCATCACCTGCACCACCATCAATCAGGTCATTACCTGCACCACCGTCAATTAGGTCATTGCCATTTCCACCATCGATTACATCATTTCCCAGACCACCGGAGATATTGTCGTTGCCTCTACGACCAGAAATCTGATCGTCACCATCAGTGCCTGACAAAAAATCATCGTTACGAGTTCCAACAACAGTAGACGTAGTATCTATCTCATTCCCAGCCAAGTTGTCATTGCCATCTTCAACATCGATTACGTCATTTTCCAGACCAAAGGATATATTGACATTGCCTCCACCAACAATAATCTGAACGTCACTATCAGTGCCCAACAAAAAAACGTTGTTAGGAGTTTCGACAATAATGGACATAATATATATGTACCTTTGTAATTTTTCAGAGCAAATACATTTGATCGTTGTAATACTTGCATAGTAAAAACCCTTAAATTATAAATTTCTGATGAAATCATCTTGAACATAATTAATGTTGTTTTATATATCTAATCAACGAAAGATGCATAAGGGTTCAGGTTTCTCAAAAATGCGTTATTGTGTCGTAAATATTGAGAAATAATAACATTAAAACTTATATACTTTACAAAATATTGATTTTGTGAATCAAAATCAATAAGTTGTTTCAGCCTTTTGCTAATCACCCTTTTAGGACTTACGCAAAAGTACATGCTGTAGGGGCAATACCCTGCAAGAAGCCGCAACTTTTGGAACGCGAACGAGCGTGTCGCAGACAGACGCTTTGCGTAGCTTGCTTCGACCTAAGAGTATGCGTTTACATGAATTGCCCTAATACCAATTTAATGTGAAGCTGCACTAAATGAGTAACTCTCTATTCTTGGCGCCCTTGGCGTACTTGGCGGTTCGTTTAATATTCTGTGCATCTTCATACAGAATTGGTATAAGAAGAAAATAAGTTTATAACGCATTGCGTGTAGCAAGACCCCCTCAGGTACGCCCAATACGGTTCGGATAAGCAGGGGAGGCAAGGAGGTTGTTGAGAAAAGAGGGTTTTCTTCTCTCAAAAACAGCCTGCCTCAACCAAGAAATTCCTTAACCGAACGGTATTGTCTTCTAATCGCATCTCAGACTTATTTACATAATTTCGGATACATTACCGCAAATGCGCTGACACTTTATTTTCGCCTCTTTATAAAATCCGCAAAAACACCGTTACGCTATTTGAACTTGTGATCAAAACTTAGAGCATCCAGTTTATTAGGGCGTGTTTATGACCAACCCTGTAAAAACGTTTATCCAAGTCAATCTAGAGATGGCTCTAGAAGTAGCTCATGAATTGGAGCTTGCTCCATATACTCAACTCGGTGCTTATTGTTTGGAGATTTTGCGGGAGATAGGATGTGCTGGTACTGAACTCCCACTTAACTTACAAACTCGCGATCAGCAGCTAAACTTTATCACAGGCTTTGCGTCTTATGCTTTTGGGGAAGTACAAAATGTATAAAGCATTAATTGAAGATATATTTTCTGATCCAGAAGAGGCAGAAGAAACAACTTTTCCTGCTATAGATAAAGATTTGTTAATTTTAACAGAAAAATTTTTAGGATTTGAAATTCCTTCAAAGGTTTTCTTACAAGCTATAGCCATTGCTGATTACGATGGTGCAGCTGCTTTTCGCTACGTTGATAATTATTTGACAACTCTCAAAAATAAAAATAAACGTAAGCATAAGAAATTACTTGTGTTAGGTGCTTCAACTAAATTTGACAATAATTGATGTGTTTTTTTACAAGCTAATCCTGAACCAATCCGATTTAGATAAGATAATTTGTATGACCGATGTAGAGACGTTGCAATGCAACGTCTCTACACACATCTGTCTCACACCGACAATAAAGAATAATTAGAATTTATCTAGAAGCTAGTGGTGGGATCTCTATTAAATCAAGCATTTTTATGTGTGTGCTAATTACGAATTAGTATTAATCTCTTTTAAGACACACTTGTTCATAACTTTTACCAGCAATATCCCAAGTGAATTCTGTTTCTACCAGTTGTCTGCCGTTGTCAGACAATTCTGAACGCAGATGTGGATGCTCAAATAGTTGACTAATAGCGGTGATGTACTCTGTCGGTTTATTTGCTCGTAATGCCCGTAATGGATGACTAGCATTATCTACGGCTAATCCTTCTAAACCGCGATCGCTAGCTACTATCGGTACACCAGCTGCCATTGCCTCTAAAGTTGTGAACAAGTGTGTCT
>NZ_JAIVFR010000219.1 GCF_020829685.1 Nostoc sp. CHAB 5715
GAGGCGCGTCAAAAGCAAATTGAGCAAGAGCAACTTGTGGTGCAATGGGAGGAGATAAATCAACTCAAAAATGACTTTTTGAATTTAGTTTCCCATGAACTGCGATCGCCTCTGAGTAATATCAAGTTAATGATTCAAATGATACAAATATCTCCTGGTACTCAGGAAGCTCAACGCTATCTAGAAGTGATGGAAAGTGAGTGCGATCGCGAGCTAGGATTAATTAACGATCTACTAGACTTACAACGGCTGGAAAGCTCATCCTATCCAGTGATGACACCTGATTCCTTGCTCTTACAACAGTGGTTGCCTTGGGTTATTGAGCCATTTCAAATCCGTGTTCAAGAACATCAGCAAACTCTACAGATAAATCTCCCTTCAAATCTTCCGCCGTTGTTCTCAGATGGCATTAGCTTGGAACGAATCTTAGTAGAATTGCTCAATAATGCCTGTAAATACACACCTGCGGATGGTGAAATTGTCCTAAGTGTACGTCACAATTCCTCAGAAGCGCCCGCAAAAACTATTATTACTATCAGTAATTCAGCAGAAATTTCGGTAACAGAGTTACCACGAATTTTTGAGAAATTTTATCGCGTTCCCAATGCAGATATCTGGAATCAAGGTGGTTCGGGATTAGGTTTACCTATAGTAGAGAAATTAGTCGAACAACTCCAAGGAAACATTCAAGTAGAAAGCAGTAACGGGTGGACGACATTTATTGTCACATTAACTGATTTATAGGTTTTTAGCTTCTAAGCTAAACCACATCTAGTTTGCATATCTAAAATTTATATAACTCTTGTGGGGTGGGCATCTTGCCCGCCCTAATTATGCAATTTCAATGTGGAACAGCTTATTAAAATTTTAGAAAATTTACGCTACAGATACGTTTTTAGAGGCACTATAGCAATCCTTGCAGGAGTCGTGAAAAATATAGATAAGGAAACGAACCGCCCTTCGGGTTCACCAGTCGCCTACGGCGGGAAACCCGCCTACAGCGCTGGTTCACCAAGAACGCCAAGGACACAAAGGGAAGAAAGAAGAAAGAGATATAGAATTTTCACAAATGATTTAGAACTGCTATATCTATCATTTGTGTCAACTTAAGCTTACAACCTAACACCCTAAGTCTTTCGGATTCGCTCTACTAGCACCCTTAAAAAGGTTGTCGTTATCCACATTTTTGTAACAGTCAAAGTGTTGCGTTCACCCGATATCCCGCCCAGAACTTAAGTTCTGCGCTGATAGCTAAAGTCCACTAAGCGTGGACTGAAATTTTCCCTTTTATATAAGATAGCCTTCTACATGGCTGAAAATTTTGTATTTAGTCCTCTTGAGAGGACTTTAGCTATTAGCCTTGGAATTTATTCCGAGGCGGGAATGGTAACGAAGCCCAAGATTTAAAAAATGTTGGTAATGACAAGCGTGAAAAAGTGGTGAATTAGAATTTTAGCCCCCAAGGGGGTTGCGGGATCTGATATCTTTGTCAATAAACGTTTTTAGCTTAACTTGACATGTATGCACATCTATACGCCCCTACAATCGATTCATCTGTCACAAAGATTTTTGTAAATGGTATGAGATAATTAAAGCAAATTATTAAATTCCATAAAAATGTCATTAACTATATCTTTCACACCTCAGGGTTTTAGTGCATTTATTACTAATTTGGGAATACGAGATACAACTGATGATTTTGTATTTATTAAATCATCAGTTCCTTGTATTGCTGATGGAGTCTTTACTCAAAGTCTTTTTGCCGGGCCAAGTGTTACTATTAGCCGCAATAACTTAAAAGATTCACAAGCACAAGGAATTGTCGTTATATCTAAGAATGCAAATGTAGCTAATGGTTCTGTTGGCATCGCTGACGCCCAAGAGGTTCTGCAATTAGTTGCAACTGAAACTGGAATTGCTGCACATAATATTGTGATAGCTTCTACAGGTGTAATTGGCAGACGTTACCCGATTGAAAAAATCCGGGCAGGTTTATTAGGATTGGGGAAAAATTTGACTGCTGCTGATTTTCATGCCGCAGCCCGTGGTATTATGACCACCGATACAGTACCGAAACTAGCGACACGGCAAATAGGTAATGCCAAGCTAGTAGGAATTGCCAAAGGTGTTGGTATGATTGAGCCTAATATGGCTACCCTCCTAACTTTCTTTTTTACTGATGCGGCAATTTCTGCAAATAGCCTTCGTTCTATTTTTCGCTCTACTATAGATAAAACCTTTAACTGTCTGAGTGTGGACACTGACACTTCTACTGAGTAGCGTCTCGTAATGAGGAGGGACGACGAAGCAATCGCAATGACATGTTAAATTTTATTATTTTATCGAATAATAAAAACTGGGATGCACCCTAGATAAATGGCGCAGGTACATCAAGAACTAATTGCTTTGTTAAAAAAGTTGACGCAGGTAGTTACTATGTATTATAGTATATTACACTAAGAATGAGTTAGATTAAAAAGACTTCCTAGCCAGTACAGCACGTTGAAAATAAAATCACCATTTGTACGCAATTAATTAATATTACGAGAAAAATTTTTCAAAATCTTATACTTAACCCAAAATAACTTGATTAACGCTGCATAACTAACAAATATGGATTTTGACTATTTTAGAAGTAATGAAGGTACTCCCACAAATAATACCCGGCAAAGCTTGCTTGCTAGCGGTTGGCGACCGTTTAACCGAGAATTAGACTGGGGGTTTTTGTGGCAACTGTTGTATAGTGACTCCCGCGAATTAACTCAAAAAAGTTTGAATTTAGCGAGTAATCTTGCTGATGTTTTGGGACGAAATAATTATGCTTGGTGGGCTAATTTATTAAATGTTGTATCTGATAATACCCGCTACGAAGTTGAAAAGTTTTGGAATTACATCACGCCAGATCCTCAATCACCAGATCATCGCTACAAAGATATTTTGAGTACGGAAACGCCCATCGTCCAATTTGTCAGTCGTAGTAGTATTCCCATTGATTATGTTCTTAATCGACTGCAAGAAATTACTGTACTGCGAGTTTTAGGTGTATTGGGTAATCCCGACATTATTACTCAGTATTACTCAGAAAGAGATTTTTATTTTCCTATAGATAAATTTGTTAGCTGGGAACGCTTAGACGTTATCAATACTGTTTATGCTTACTGGGCGAAGCATGACGTTTGGTTACAAATTGATCCCTACGATCGCGGGCGACGACAATATACTTTAATGGCGAAAAATCTCGCACCACTAATTAACAAAGCGACTTATGACTTAGCAGTGATGCTGAGTGGATATCAAAGTCGTGTAGGCAAGGTTCAGAGTCAATTTCCCATTCGCACATTTCCAGCAGATATCCAAAACTTTACTGATTCTGTACAACAAGCGATTCTGAATCAAAACCAGTTAGCGGTTGTTGTACATGGGCAACCAGGTACTGGTAAGACAGTTTGGACACAGGCAGTAGCAAAAGAAATTCTTGTACCTTTGGGGTATGTAATTTTTATTTTAGATCATGATGCGATCGCTAACTTTGTCCCACCGACTTACATAGAGCGTATCTGTATCGTTATTAACGAAGCTGATAATCTAGCGCAAAATCGTGCTTCCGAGGTAGCGCAATACAATAACAAAACCGAACACATTCTGAGTTTATTGGATGGCACTTTGTATCAGAGTGTAATTGATGAGTCTGGTATTCAAATGCAGCAACGGTTAGTTGTCTTGATGACTTGCAACACTACCGAAAGATTAGATCCAGCCATCTTACGTAAAGGCAGGGTGGATTTAATATATGAGTTTACGCAACTATTTATTTGAAGACGGTAGCACGAATACTGCCCACTGTCTGCTGCCTTTCTTGTTTAACTACACTACTCCCCACTCCCCACTCCCTACTCCCCTGATAAAGAAAGCAAATTTAATCCCCGACAGCGATTGGTAGCGAAAAAACTTGGAGATGCTACGCGATCGCATCAATTTACACGCTTGCAAACAATTCCATCAATAGTTACACTTTTTAAAACATTCTCATTTTTGCTTAGTGATGGCTACCCTACAGGGTAAATCTCAAGGGAGCAAGTAAGCATTGCCAAAGCACCCACACTGTCTAACTTATAAGACTAAGCTGTGGTAATGTTCTGGCTGTGGCAATAACAAAAAACAAGAGAGAGTTTTCTGAGTGGCGAGTTTCGTTTCTTAGAATCTCAGTAACAAAATTGCTTTGTAAACTAACTCATCGAGGAGGAGCGTAGTCGATGGGACTACCCTGGTACCGAGTACATACAGTCGTTCTGAATGATCCAGGGCGGCTGATTTCTGTACACCTAATGCACACAGCCTTAGTAGCAGGCTGGGCTGGTTCGATGGCACTCTACGAACTGGCTATTTTTGACCCTAGCGATCCGGTTCTCAATCCGATGTGGCGTCAAGGGATGTTCGTTCTACCCTTCATGTCGCGTTTGGGCGTTACCCAATCTTGGGGTGGTTGGAACGTTACTGGTGGCCCAGCAACTGATCCTGGCTTCTGGTCATTTGAAGGCGTTGCTGCGGCTCACATCGTTCTTTCCGGTCTTTTGTTCCTAGCTGCGGTTTGGCACTGGGTTTACTGGGATTTGGAACTTTTTAGAGATCCTCGCACTGGGGAACCTGCCCTAGACTTGCCAAAAATGTTTGGCATTCACCTATTCTTATCTGGTCTACTTTGTTTTGGGTTTGGTGCTTTTCACGTCACCGGACTATTTGGCCCAGGGATTTGGGTTTCTGACGCTTATGGTATAACTGGGGCTGCCCAAGGAGTAGCACCAGAATGGGGCCCAGATGGTTTTAACCCATATAACCCTGGTGGCATTGCGGCTCACCACATTGCTGCTGGCGTTGTTGGTATTATTGCAGGCTTATTCCACCTCACAGTCAGACCCCCCGAACGGCTCTACAAAGCCCTACGGATGGGGAACATTGAAACAGTACTTTCTAGCAGTATTGCAGCAGTTTTCTTTGCTGCTTTCGTTGTTGCAGGTACTATGTGGTACGGTAACGCCGCCACTCCCATCGAATTGTTTGGCCCAACCCGTTATCAATGGGATCAAGGCTACTTCCGTCAAGAAATTCAGCAGCGCGTCCAAAGAAGTGTTGGTCAAGGTGCAACCCTTGACCAAGCTTGGTCGCAGATTCCCGAAAAGCTGGCTTTCTATGATTACGTCGGTAATAGCCCCGCTAAAGGTGGTCTATTCCGTACAGGGCCGATGGTTAAGGGTGATGGCATTGCTCAGTCTTGGCAAGGTCACGCCGTATTTAAAGATTCTGAAGGACGGGAATTGACCGTGCGTCGTCTCCCCAACTTCTTTGAAACCTTCCCAGTGGTTTTGACCGACGCAGATGGAATTGTCCGCGCTGACATTCCCTTCCGTCGGGCAGAATCTAAGTATAGCTTTGAGCAATCTGGTGTCACCGTCAGCTTCTATGGTGGCAATCTGAATGGTAAGACCTTTACAGAACCAGCTGATGTGAAGAAGTATGCCCGGAAAGCTCAAGGCGGTGAAATCTTTGAATTTGACCGAGAAACCTTGAATTCTGATGGTGTATTCCGCACCAGTCCTAGAGGTTGGTTTACCTTTGGACATGCAGTATTTGCTCTCTTGTTCTTCTTTGGTCATCTCTGGCATGGCGCTCGGACAATCTACCGAGACGTATTTGCTGGTGTTGATGCCGATCTAGAAGAGCAAGTTGAGTGGGGTCTATTCCAGAAAGTGGGTGACAAGTCAACCCGCCGGAAGGAAGCTCTCTAATTTCAGTGCTGAGTTATGAGTTAAGGCTCTAACTCAGCACTCAAGCGACTCAGCACTAAAAACTTTCATTACTGGCTCGATAGGCAGGAAATCGTAATATGGAAAGCGTTGCGTACATCTTGATTTTTACTCTGTGTATAGGTACTCTCTTCTTTGCGATCGCATTTCGCGAACCCCCTCGCTTTGAGAAACCAAAAGATAAGTAGATCCTATATACCAGACCTTTAAGCAGATTGAATCTTAATATCCGTTGCTACGATCCTTAGTAGCAACGGATATTATTGTATTTGTCCTTTGTCCTTTGTCCTTTGCTAATGACCAATGACCAATGACCAATGACCAATGACCAATGACCAATGACCAATGACCAATGACCAATGACCAATGACCAATGACCAATGACCAATGACTAATGACAAATTGTTGTGATATAATTTCCAATCTTGGGAGTAGATATGTGTTAATACTAGCTTTTCTGCGCTAGGATGAAAATGGATGTTAATGTAAGCTGCCATAAAACTGTTTGCATAACACATCTGGCTTGTCGCACAACCTTTACGGAGACTAGAACCAGGAACAAATCAGCATGGTCAATCAGAATTTAACCGCTACAGAAATTGGATTCACTCACGAAGATTTCGCTGCTCTACTTGACAAATACGATTATCATTTTAGCCCTGGTGATGTTGTCCCAGGAACAGTTTTCAGTATAGAGCCGCGCGGCGCTCTGATTGACATTGGTGCTAAAACCGCAGCATATATTCCTATACAAGAAATGTCTATTAACCGGGTAGATAGCCCGGAAGAAGTCTTACAGTCAAACGAAACGCGGGAATTTTTTATCCTTACTGATGAAAACGAAGATGGTCAATTAACCCTTTCCATTCGCCGTATTGAATATATGCGGGCTTGGGAGCGCGTGCGACAGCTGCAAGCAGAAGATGCTACTGTCCGTTCTGGCGTATTTGCAACCAATCGCGGTGGAGCATTGGTACGGATTGAGGGATTACGTGGTTTTATCCCAGGTTCTCATATCAGTACCCGCAAACCTAAAGAAGAATTGGTAGGCGAAGATTTGCCATTGAAATTCCTAGAGGTGGACGAAGAACGTAACCGCTTAGTTCTATCTCACCGTCGGGCGCTGGTTGAACGTAAGATGAACCGCCTAGAAGTCGGCGAAGTAGTAATTGGTACAGTTCGTGGGATCAAACCCTACGGTGCTTTCATCGACATTGGCGGCGTCAGTGGTCTACTACACATTTCTGAGATTTCCCACGAACATATTGATACACCTCATAGCGTATTCAATGTCAATGATGAAGTAAAAGTTATGATCATTGACTTGGATGCAGAAAGGGGTCGGATTTCCCTATCTACCAAGCAGCTAGAACCCGAACCCGGCGACATGATTAAAAACCGGGATTTAGTCTACGATAAAGCAGAAGAAATGGCTGCTAAGTATCGTGAACAGCTGTTAGCCAAGCAACAAGGTGCTACTGCGGCGGCGGCTGCACCTGCGGAAGTTTTAGCAGAAGAAGATATTCCACCAGCAGCGGAACTTGACGAAGATATTCCACCAGCAACGGAAACTGAAGAAGATATTCCACCAGCAACAGAAACTGAAGAGGGAATTCCAGCAGCTATTGAAGAATAATACATTTATAGTTTTACTTATTCTTAAGTAAGAGTATTAAATCATTGTACAAAGAGGGGAAAACCCTCTTTTTTTATGTGGAGAATTGGGAACAGTTAGGAGTTAAGCATAAAAATTCATAACTCTTCACTTTTAACTAAATAAATGGAATGAAATATTATGGCAACTATTAAATGTAGAAACATCACTTTTGATAATATCCAGGCAATTTTGTTTGACAAAAACGGTACTCTAGAAGATTCAGAAACGTATTTGCGATCGCTCGCACAAAGAGCAGCCAGGTTGATAGACGCTCAAGTTCCCGGTATTGGGGAACCGCTATTAATGGCATTTGGCATCAATGGCAATATTCTAGATCCGGCCGGTTTGATATCAGTAGCGAGTCGCCGTGAAACAGAAGTTGCGGCTGCGGCATATATTGCCGAAACAGGAAGAGGATGGTTTGAATCCTTAAAAATAGCCCGTCAAGCTTTGGATGAAGCAGAAAAATACATTGAAAAAACTCCTTCACCCCTGTTTGTGGGCAGCTTAGACTTGTTGAAATATCTACGGAAAGGGGGTTTGAAACTCGGTATTCTCTCAGCTGCAACAAGCGATGAGGTACATAACTTTGTAGAGAATCACCAATTAAATGATTATATCCAGTTGGAAATGGGAGTAGATGAGGGGCCGAGTAAACCAGATCCAGTGCTATTTTTGCAAGCTTGCAAAGCTTTGGGAGTCCAACCAGGCGCTACATTGATGGTGGGTGATTCGGTTGGTGATATGCAAATGGCGCGTGATGCTAAAGCCGCAGGTTGTATTGGTATCACTTGGGTGGGTAAGTCGGATAATGTCCGAGGTGCAGATGTGGTGATTAATCAAATTGATGAAATCCAGATTTTAAAAGATTAGATTAATTTATAGCAGTTTTCAATTGCGTGAAGTAGGGGCGTATATATGTGTGCCTTTGTATATCATAGTATTTTTAGTGTGTCAAGTTAAAACTGCTAGGATATTAATTGCTCCTTACGGTTGCTAAACAAGCCATGCAAAACACAGAAACGACGTTACAACTTCGCCTGTGGACAGTTAAAGAATACCACCGGATGGCTGAGGCTGGGATTTTTGGTGCAGGCTTGTCTTCGATCTGCACGCCCTTGGCCAGTTGCTCGTCCACCAGCTTCTGCAGGGAGACAGAGTCCAGGAACTCGACCATGCGCTGGTTGAGCGACG
>NZ_JAIVFR010000021.1 GCF_020829685.1 Nostoc sp. CHAB 5715
CATTTTCAAACATTCCGTATCGATGTTTACTAGCTAACAACCGTATTACTACTTTGAGTATCGGCCCAGCAAACCCAGATGAATTAAGGGAACCTTTGCGAATCGCTGGCTATGATGAAGAGTTAACATCAGCAGAAATTTCTGCTTTTGAGCGATTAGAAAATCACCAAAAAGTTGCTTTAGAAACTGATAAGTGTAGCCAGTGTTATGCTTGTTTGCCCTGTCCAGAAAATATCAATATTCCAGAGGTGTTGCGGTTACGAAATCTTGCAGTGGCATACGATATGACTGACTATGGGCAATATCGTTACGGAATGTTTGAAAATGCCGGTCACTGGTTCCCTGGAATGAAAGCTAATCGCTGTACAGAATGCGGTGACTGTTTGCCTCGGTGTCCAGAAAAGTTAGATATTCCAGCTTTGTTGGAAGATGCTCACCAAAAATTAAGTGGGAAAGCAGGTAGGAGATTGTGGGGTTGAGCAAGAGGCAGGGGGCAGGGGAGCAACAAAAGTGATTTGTATCAATTATTTCGTGAAATGCTATGACCACCCCGAAACATAAAAATCCCAAAAAGTTTTTAGGTTTTAACTTCGGGGTTTTCAGCGAACATTCTTAGAAAAATGTAAAATTTATAAAGATTTAATAGAGTTAGGAAGATCCGCCCAAGCTGGGGTATCTCGCGGCAAGAAAGATGAAAATTAAAAAAAAAGAAATATCCTGCGCCAATCACTGACGGTTTTCCGCTACAGTGGACGGGCTGTAAGCTTAGTATGGACTACTAGCCGATCGCTTACTATTCTTCTGGCTAGTTTAACAATAGTTGCTGGTCTTTTACCGGCGGCGATATCCTACATCAGTAAGTTGATTGTTGATGCAGTGGTATTTGCCTCTGAAGTTAACTCACAGAGCAATGGTTTTGTCAATATTTATCCTTCCTTATCTTATGTAGGATTAGAAGCGATCGCTGTAATTTTACTAGCAGGCAGTCAACGGGGAATCATCATCTGTCAATCGTTATTGCGGGCGCTACTAGGTCAACGGGTAAATGTACTCATTTTAGAAAAGGCGTTGACACTGGATCTTAGACAGTTTGAAGACTCAGAATTTTATGACAAATTGAGCAATGCACGACGAGAAGCATCAGTTCGTCCTCTTTCCTTAGTAAACCGTACCTTTGGGTTAGTGCAAAATGCTCTTTCCCTGTTCACCTACGGTATTTTGCTGGTAAATTTTTCAGTTTGGGCGGTGGTGGTACTGATTTTGGCAGCTATGCCTGTATTTATTGCCGAAACAAAGTTTGCTGGGGAAGCCTTTCGCTTGTTTAGTTGGCGTGCATCAGAAACTCGTCAACAGCACTACTTAGAAAATCTGCTAGCAAGAGAAGATTTTGTCACAGAAGTCAAACTCTACCAGTTGGGAGAGATGCTGCTAGGACGTTACCGCAACCTATTCGATCAACTCTATGGCGAAGACCTCGATTTAACTCTCCGGCGAGGATTGTGGGGATATCTCCTGAGTTTAGTGAGTACTGGTGCTTTTTACCTAGCTTATTCTTGTATTGTGCGGAAAACAGTGCTAGGTCAGATTTCTTTGGGAGATATGACAATGTATCTCACTGTGTTTCGCCAAGGACAATCTACTTTCTCTAATGCCCTCACTTCTATTGGAGGGATGTATGAAGACAACCTATATCTATCAAATCTCTATGATTTTCTGGAAGAAGAAGTACCAAAGTCTTGGGGGAAAGCAACCATTGGTTTAAATCCCCAAGATGGTATCCGTTTTGAGAACGTATCATTTACTTATCCAGGAAGTTCTAAGCCGACGTTGAGAAACATTTCGCTACACTTGAAACCCAGAGAGAAACTGGCAATTGTCGGTGAAAACGGTTCCGGTAAAACTACCTTAATCAAACTACTTACCCGACTCTACACCCCTGACTCTGGGCGAATTTTATTAGATGGCTTGGACTTGCAGGAATGGGATGTGGATGTGTTGCGGCGTCGGATTGGTGTGATTTTTCAGAACTTTGTCCGCTACCAGTTCACTGTGGGTGAGAATATTGGCGTGGGCGATGTAGAACATCTCGAAAACAAAACTCGTTGGCGAACTGCTGCCCAAAAAGGCATGGCCCAATCTTTTATTGACCAATTACCCCAAAGCTTCAAGACTCAGCTTGGTCGTTGGTTTAAGGGAGGACAGGAACTTTCGGGGGGACAGTGGCAAAAAATTGCTCTATCTCGTGCTTTTATGCGATCGCAAGCAGATATCTTGGTGTTAGATGAACCAACATCAGCAATAGATGCCCAAGCTGAGTTTGAGATTTTCAATCATTTTCGCGCTATTACTCAAAATCAGATGGTACTTTTGATTTCTCATCGCTTCTCAACAGTACGGATGGCTGACAAAATCCTAGTTATAGAAAACGGGGAAGTTATAGAACAAGGAACTCACGAAGAACTGTTAGAGGTAGGAGGACGTTATGCCAAGTTGTTTCTGTTACAAGCAGCCGGTTATCAGTAGAAAAATAAGCTAGCAATCTTTGTGAATTGACATAGCGATCGCTCACTTTGTACAAAGCACATAGCACCTCTATCAAACCATGTTTACCGAACAGGTTAACATAGGTAAAATCTCTTTAGTGCCTAGACGCTCCGTATCGTTAAACATTGTTACCCAATAGAACTATGCAAATAACACAACAGCGATACTATACCCCAAAGGAATATTTAGAGCTAGAAGAAGCTGCTGACTATAGAAGTGAATACATTAACGGACAGATAATTCCTATGGCGGGTGGAACAGTAAATCATAATCAAATAGCACTCAACTTAAGTACTGAGTTAAATTTCGCTTTTAAAAAGCAGAACTACCGGGTTTTTATGGGTGATGTTCGTCTATGGATACTCCAAAAGCGTACCTATACCTATCCAGATGTGATGATTCTGGCAGGTGAACCAGAGTTTTTTAACAACCGAAAGGATATAATTCTGAATCCACAGATTATTGTTGAGGTTTTATCAAAATCTACCAAAGGCTATGATCGCGAAGATAAATTTCAGGCTTACCGAACTATTTCTACTTTTCAAGAATATCTATTAATTGACCAAACTCAGATTCATGTAGATCAATTTTCTAAAACTGGGAAAAAGCAATGGACGCTTCGTGAATATGATGAAGAAGATGAAGCGATCGCACTTGTAACCGTACCCTTTGAGATTTCCTTACAGGATTTATACAACAAAGTTAAGTTTGAGCCTGTTGAGTCGGAAGGGGAAGGTGCTGATATTGAAGGATTGGGGTAAGGTGCGTAGGCGTAGCCCGCACTTCGGCTGCGCTCAGTGACCACCGCAGGCATCGCATTTTGTTGATAGAATACATCTTATTTAAGGTTTTATATTTAACATAAATAAAGTAAATTATTCAGCATATATTTTCTGAAGACAGAACAGCAGCGCTACATTTGAAACAAAATCATGGCTACAGGTAAAGAGTATGAAGCTAAAATTGCAAACTATAACTGGGATGATTTAATCCAACTGTGGTCAGAAATTGAGTCAGGTGATACTCCTGGTTGGGGTGCAGGTAAAGCATTAGAGTATTTAGTTTTACGAGCCTTTGAACTCGATAGCGCTGAAGTAACTTGGCCTTATAGTGTACGAGTTGATGGAGACGAATTAGAACAAATTGATGGAGTAGTTTATTCAGAGGGTTTAGCTTATATTATAGAATGCAAAGATGAATGTGAAGCGGTAGATATTTTACCAATTGCGAAGCTAAGAAATCAACTATTACGCAGACCTGCAACAATTACTGGTATTGTATTTAGTCGTAAGGGATTTACACCAAATGCTGTGAAATTAGCGAGATTGGTTTCACCCCAAACTATACTCTTATGGGAAGGAGAAGAAATTAAATATTCGCTCCAAAATAAATGTATAATTAGATCGCTAGTCAAAAAATCTCGACATTGTATTGAACATGGTCTTCCCGATTACAATATTACAATTGAGGCTAAAATATGACCCAAGCTTATATACTTACAGAAGGAAATCAAGACATAGTAATTTTAAAACGCTTGCTACCACAACCTATTATTCAAGAAATTAAATTTGTAGATGGTTCCGGTCAGTATGGAGCACAATCGTTAGCGAGTACACTCCTGGCTACTAGATCAATTCCTGTTGCTCTAGTGACGGATGCAGATACAGAAGATGATTCACTTGTTAGCGAACAATTAGATACACTCAATTATTTACTCCGTCAAGCATCTCCTGGAATTCCTTTTAAAGTTTTACTGGCAGTTCCAGAAATAGAGATAGTCTTAGTACAAAATCGTCCGTTGATTGAAAAATTAGCTGAACGTAGCTTTACTGATTTAGAATGGCAACTTGCTCAGAGCAAGCCAAAAATGTTTTTAGAAGCAGTTTTAGGCAAAGATATGCCAGTTATTCAGAAAATACTAACTAGTGCTAGTAATGATGAAATACAGACATTGCAACAACATTCATTAATACAAAACTTAATTAATTTTTTATCATCAGTTGCTGTTACGCCTACAGTTTAAATTGATTAATATTCCAGTGATTCAGGTAGTAGATAAGTAAACCTCTCATAAGCCTTAAGTAATTTGAAGGTTCGAGTCTCAAACTCTTCTCTACACCTACGAGCTTCTAAATCTTTAACTTTTGCTACAACATTTTAAAAACCTGTACGCATCTCCTCCCTGAAACGGATATGGTTTAGGTTTCTGAGTAAATGGATTAACCATAGTTGTTGTCAAAATAGACTTAATCTCAGTATTTCCAGCAATATTCTTGGTGTATCACTCGTTATATACAAAAGAGCGATCGCCTAACTTCCACGTCTAGATTTTACCGGCCTTCAATCCCTTGTCATACTTCTGTCTATATTTGTGAATAGCAGATTTAAGTTTTCCTTTCAGTTCTGGCGGATTTTGCATTACTGACATAAACAAATCTCTGTCACGATCGGATAGCACTAAACTTTTAGATTCTTTTAACATAGTTAATTTCAGCCTTCAGCTTAGTACAGTTTTGCGTAAAAGTGTAGCGTTTTGCAAGCCGACGCATTAACAATGCAAGCTATTGCCTAATTTAACTCGCTACAAATTAATGAAATACTGTATTTAGTCTTTAATTAACAGCGTAGTTATTCTTAGTAGACAATGTATACACAATATTGATTTTGAGCATCACATCCAGTTTTTACTCTCTCTGAAGAGGAATTAAATCGCCACGGAGGAGATAGCGATCGCCCCTTTGCCCGATAACTTCGATAAAATCACTATGGTGCTACTTAACCCTAAATCTGATGAAAAGCGATCGCTCTCCTTCCCAACCCTCCCTTCAACGTCCTGAACTACTCGCACCAGCAGGTAACTGGGACTGTGCTAAAGCTGCTGTGGAAAATGGGGCAGACGCTATTTACTTCGGTTTGGATCGCTTCAACGCCAGAATGCGGGCAGAAAACTTTACTGAGGCGGACTTACCCCAATTGATGACATTCCTGCATCGTCGGGGCGTAAAGGGTTATGTTACTGTCAACACACTAATATTTTCCAAAGAACTAGCACAAGCGCAGCAATATCTTTGCACAATTATTGCAGCAGGTGTGGATGCGGTGATTGTTCAAGATATTGGTATATGCCGTCTCATCCGTCACCTGTCGCCCGATTTTCCCATCCATGCTTCTACGCAAATGACCATCACCAGTGCGGCTGGAGTGGAATTTGCCAAGTCCCTTGGCTGTCAATTGGTAGTGCTGGCGCGTGAATGTTCTCTTCAGGAAATCAATAAAATTCAGCAGCAGATTGCCCAAGAGGAAACTTCACTACCCTTGGAAGTCTTTGTTCACGGTGCTTTGTGCGTAGCGTATTCTGGTCAATGTTTGACTAGCGAGGCTTTAGGCGGACGTTCTGCAAACCGAGGTGAATGTGCCCAAGCTTGCCGGATGCCCTACGATTTAATCGCTGATGGCGAAGTTGTAAATTTAAAAGATCGCAAATATTTACTTAGTCCTCAAGACCTAGCAGGGTTGGATGTTTTGCCAGATTTGGTCAAATCAGGAGTAACTTGTCTCAAGATTGAAGGTCGTTTGAAAGCCCCAGAGTATGTTGCTAATGTCACCCGTGTTTATCGGCAAGCTTTGGATGGCGTGATGACGCAATTGGAAAGACCTAACTCCCTAACCCCCTTCCCTCATAGGGAAGGGGGAATAAAGACTCCCCTCTCCGAAACGGAGAGGGGCTGGGGGAGAGGTCAATCAGATCAAGAACACTACAACCTAGAAATGGCATTTTCTCGCGGACTCTACACGGGTTGGTTTGGCGGAATTAATAATCAGGAACTAGTTCACGCCCGCTTTGGTAAAAAACGTGGGGTTTATTTGGGTGAAGTCAGCCGCATTCATAACGAACAGGTAACAGTCAAATTGGAAGCGCCTGTAAAACCGGGAGATGGAATAGTATTTGATTGCGGTCATCCAGAGGCGAAGGAAGAAGGCGGACGGGTTTATGCTGTGGTGTCCAAAGGTAAAGAAACTTTGCTTACCTTTGGGCGAAATGACTTGAACCTGCGCCGAGTGCATATAGGCGATCGCATTTGGAAAACCAGCGATCCAGAACTCGATAAGCAACTGCGGCAGAGTTTTGCTGGCGAGAACCCACAATTTCAACGTCCCATTTATATAGAAATTTATGGAGAAGTTGGTCAGGCGTTGATTGCGATCGCCCGCGATCAACTCGGTAATATTGTCCAAGTAGAGTCTGCAATTTCCCTGGTGAAAGCGCACACCAAACCCCTAAATACAGACCGTTTACAAGAACAATTCGGTCGTTTGGGTAACACACCTTTCTGTTTGGGAACGCTAACCAACCACCTCAGTGATACCTTTATGCTACCCGTCAGTGAATTGAACCGGATGCGGCGGCAAATTCTCGTGCAGCTGGAAGAATTGCGAAGTCAACCCAAACGCTGGCAATTACGTTCTGATGTCTCTTTCCAAGACTTACTCCCCTCCTCATCCCCCTCATCTCCCTCATCTCCCTCATCCCCCTCATCTCCCTCATCTCCCTCATCTCCCTCATCTCCCTCATCTCCCTCACTCATCGCCTTAGTACGAAACCTCAAGCAACTCCAAGCTGCCCTCAAAGCTGGTATTGAAACACTGTACTGTGAATTTGAAGACCCCCGCGCCTACCGAGAAGCGGTGCAAATGGTGCGCCAACAAGGGCAACAATCCCCACTCCCCACTATCTGGGTTGCACCACCCCGAATTACCAAACCGGGGGAAAATTGGATTTTGCAACAAGTACGTGCTTCAGAAGCAGATGGCTATCTAATACGCAACTATGATCAATTGCAATTCTTTGCTCAAGACCGTTGTATTGGAGATTTTTCGCTCAACGTTGCTAATCCCTTAACAGCAGACTACTTTCAGCAACACTTTGGTTTAGAAAGGCTGACGGCATCCTATGACCTGAATATTACCCAACTGCAAGACCTGCTCACCAGTTGTCCACCCCAGTGGTTTGAGGTGACAATCCATCAACATATACCGATGTTTCACATGGAGCATTGTGTATTTTGTGCCTTTCTATCGACAGGTACAGACTACACTAACTGTGGACGACCTTGTGAAAAGCAGGAAGTGAAATTGCGCGATCGCGTTGGTAGCGAACACGTCCTCAAAGCCGATGTAGGTTGTCGCAATACTGTATTTAACGGCACTGCTCAAACCGGAGCCGAGTACGTACAGCGCCTCATAGAACTGGGATTACGTCAGTTTCGCATCGAGTTTGTCAATGAAACACCAGAACAAGTGAGTAAAACAATACATCGCTATCGTCAACTACTGCAAGGCGAGATTACAGGTTCCCAACTGTGGCGCGAATTGAAACTGCAAAATCAATTGGGCGTGACTCGTGGCCCTATGGGAGTGTCTGCATTGCGGTCATAATTGATTTTGCGATCGCCCAGCTTGAAAAATCTGTTCCGCTGTCAAGTTTAATTCTGGGAATGTAGGGGATATGATGGGGTCATTTCCTCGAAACAGGTTAACGTCATACTCACCATCCACCAAATAGTAAACGGAAATAGTTGGTTGTTTTGGATTACTTATATACCTTCCACCGCCCAAAGCTAAATAGTCAACAATCCAATATTCAGGAACGCTGAAAGTTTCGTAGTCAACCAGCTTGGATGCATAATCATCTTTCCAATTAGTGCTGACGACTTCAATAACTAGGGGAACCGACGCAGCTTGAGTAACCGTTGAAGACTTTTTCCACATCGGTTCTGATGAAAGATTCTTTTGATTTATCACTATTACATCGGGCGAATAACCTGATTCTTTGTCAGGAACCTTGACTAGTGCTTGCTTGGGTATAAGGTAAGGGAGACTCAGCCGTTCAAATTCTACGTTTAGTTTTTTAGCTAAAAAACCATTAATCTCTTCATGATCTCCTACTGGCTGCATTTCAACAATTGCTCCGTCGTGTAGTTCATAACATCCGCCGTCTGGTTTCCAATTTAGGAATTCTTCAAAAGCGATTGTTTTTGGTAAGGCTTGAAACATCACACTTACTCCTGATGATGATTTAGAGTTTAGCAAATTACTTGGTATAGGACTATGATTTGATTTCTGAAAAATCTCCGTACAACTCGAAAAGCGTGATTCCGTATTCCCTACTCCCTACTCCCCACTCCCCGCCTACGTAGATAATTTCAAAAATCAAATATGATTCCTATATCACATCACTGAGGAGAATCGTTATAATAACCAGATAAACGTGATTGTAGTCAATGAATGTTATGGAAAACAAAAATATCAAGGAAGAAGCACGACGGCTAATTGACAAATTGCCAGAAAATTTTACATGGGATGATTTAATGTATGAAATCTATGTAAGACAAGCAATAGAAGCGGGATTAACTGATAGTGAAGCGGGAAGAGTCGTTTCTGTTGAAGAAGTACGCGCAAAATTTGGATTGTAACCGTGAAAGTTTTTTGGACAGAAACAGCCGTTAATCATTTATCATCTATTTATACTTATATATTTCAAAATTCTCCTCACTATGCTCAAAGACTGGTTGAGCGATTAACTCAACGCTCTGAGCAAATTGCCCAATTTCCATTATCGGGTCGCATTGTCCCAGAATTTGAAACTAAGCAGATTAGAGAAGTTATTGAAGGCTCTTATCGCATTATTTATTATATGAAGTCGATTAATTGGTATTGCTCACTTGACCTTCAGATCCCCGACTTCTTCAAGAAGTCGGGGATCTAAGTCCAGATAAAATCTCGCTAGAGAACGCCAAAATAAGGAATTCGGAAGATTTGGCAAAATTTTCCGTAGGGGTACAGTGGGCTTTCCTACGCAACGCTACGCGATCGCCAACGCACTCACACGACGAGGCAATGAGAATATGGTAGAGTTAAGTTGATAGGAACTGTCGATGCAGTCGTTTGAACCAGGCTTTATCGAACGCCAGCTAATTACTCAAAATCTACTGCGTACCATCCGGCTTATTGGTGAGTACAAAGGCAAGCAGGAGTTATTCAAAGAACAGTCGCCCCAAGTTTTGGAGACACTACGTCAAGCGGCGATTATTCAAAGCACTGAGTCTTCCAACCGTATAGAAGGCATCACAGCGCCCCTGGAACGCATCAAGGAACTGGTAGCCGAAAAAACTACACCCCGCGATCGCTCCGAACAAGAAATTGCTGGCTATCGAGACGTACTTACCACCATCCACACCAGCTATGCTCACATCCCTTTCACCCCTGGAGTGGTGTTACAGCTGCATCGTGACCAATACCCAGTTTACTGTTGGTGAGGGTGGGCGCTGGAAGTCTGTAGATAATGAAATCAGCGAAACTTACCCAGATGGCAGGAAGGTTGTGAGGTTTCAGCCAGTCCCCGCTTATGCGACACCAGATGCAATGCAACGGTTGCACGAACAGTTCAACCGCCTCTTTGAGTCCGAGGAAATCGAGCCATTACTGCTCATCCCCACTTACATCCTGGATTTTCTGTGCATCCACCCTTTTAGTGATGGCAATGGACGGATGGCTCGGCTGCTAACACTACTGTTACTGTACAAAGCTGATTACGAAGTGGGTCGGTTTATTAGCTTGGAACGGATTGTAGAACGCACAAAAGAAATCTCCCGCCGCCGCCCTTAATGTCGCCCAACGCCAAATGTGGCAAGGGAAAGATTTTCAAGGAAAGGATTTGAAAAATCCAGCTTGGAAACATCCCCGTTATTGGGCGGCTTTCACCCTCCAAGGTGAGTGGCGGTGAATACTTAATTGACCTTCTCCTTTTAGGCTACCGTGTACACCTGAAGGGGCGACGAAATAGGCTAAAAAGCTTTGTATGTAAAGCATGTAACATTTTGTGGTAAAAAAAGATAGGTCTCTGATTTGCAACAAAGCCAATAAGATTGATAATGTTACCTGCATTCTACCAAAACCACTTAAAAAGTCAATTGACTGTAGCAGAATATCTGTTCCTGAAAATTTTGCTTAATATCTTACAGTCAATTAAAAAAGTTAATTTAGAAAAGTTAGCAAATGCTCTACCTTTGCCAATAAAATTTGAGAGTAGAAGAAAAAGAATACAACGATTTCTATCATTACCAAATCTAACAATTGAAAAAGTTTGGTTTCCAATTGTTAAGGAATGGTTAAAAACATACTTTCCCAATGAAAAAATAATTTATGTAGCAATTGATAGAACAAATTGGAATCGCATAAATTTATTTGTTGTTAGCATTATTTGGGATAAAAGAGCGTTCCCGATATACTTTGAGTTATTACCAAAGTTAGGTAGTAGCAACATATCTGAACAGCAAAATTTATTGTCTAAGGTGATGCCACTTTTTAAAAGCTATAAAATATGTGTACTGGGAGACAGGGAATTTTGCTCTGTAAAACTGGCAAAGCATCTCCAGAACCTGGGTGTATATTTCTGCTTGCGTTTAAAAAAGAACGAATTTGTTGAATATCAAAAAGATATTTGGATTGAGCTAAATAATTTAGGTTTAACACCGGGAGTTTCCTTTTTTATTAAGGGAGTCAAGGTGACTAAGAGCAAAGGTTTTTTTAGTTTTAATGTTGCCTGCAAATGGAAACGTAAAATCAACGGAGTTGCTCCCAAAGAAGGATGGTTGATTTTAACAAATTTTGAAAGTTTAGAGTCTGCTATTTCAGCTTATAAGCAAAGATTTGATATCGAGCGGAGTCGGAGACACTCCGCCTCCGAGAAATGTTTAGAGATTTCAAGAAAGGTGGCTATAATTTAGAAGATACACATGTCGAGAATCAACGCTTCATCTCACTAGTTTTATTAATAGCGATCGCTTACACTTCTGCAACGATTCAAGGTCAGCACATTAAACGTAAAGGAATACAAAAATATGTTGCTCGTACTAAAGAATATGGTAGGTCTGAGCGGAAACATAGTAGTTTTTATGTCGGCTTATATGGTCAAACTTGGGTCAATTTCAAGGATATTTGTATGGAATTAGTAACAGAATTAATGAGATGAAATTGCAACAAGCGGAAGTATTATCAACAAGGGATGAGGGCTATGAAGCTTATAGAGTCTACATATTAGCTGATTTCGTAGCCCCTTCAGGAAGTTGACACCAATGGCATCTTGCCCCTGTCCTGGGCGGAATCTGTCGTAACCGAAGTGATATTTTTTTAACGTGAGTTCGAGATTATGATACTGAAGCATAGCGATCCAGCATTTGTTATTTCGGCGAACCCATTTGTTATTTCGGCGAACCCATTTGTTATTTCGGTGAACTCATTTGTTATTTCGGCGAACCCATTTGTTATTTCGGCGAACCCATTTGTTATTTCGGCGAACCCATTTGTTATTTCGGCGAACCCATTTGTTATTTCGGTGAACCCATTTGTTATTTCGGCGAACCCATTTGTTATTTCGGCGATCGCTAGTTCAATTCTCATCAAATCAAAGGCGGGCATCATTTCAAGCTATGCGATCGCCTCTGGAGTTAGAAAAGTCTATTTACCAGAGGGAAGCTTTAGTTCGATATTTAATTTCTCCCCTATTTCCATAACATTGTTTGTAAAATCTGTCATACCTGCGATCGGGGCAGCGACTACAGTAGCAGCAGTTAGTAAAGCTACTAGACGCTTTTTGAGTTTGGGTAAATTGCGTTCTTTTTCTGGCTTTTGAATTTCTACTTCTACATCATCAATATCAATGATGATGTCGTCGCGGATTTCTGGCGGGAATTGGGCGGTAGTTTGGCGCATGGTGCTGATGATTTGCATTAGTTCTGCTATGCTTGCGCCGCTTGTTTGATTAAGGTTGCTTACTGTGGCTTGGGCTTGGTTTTGTTCTTCGGGAATTTTATTTTCGTGGCAGATGCCGATATAGCGCTCGTAGCTGATGAAGTCTTCAGTCATGGATTCGAGTTGTTGTTTAACCTCAAACCATGTCAGGGGTAGAAGGTCGTAGACTTCTTTGAGGTTGCCGACTTGCTGTAAAATGGCGGTGCGAAGTTCATTAATGCCGATATTGTCTTGGCAGGAGGTTTCGATAATCGCTTGGATGTTAGGATATTTTTCGCGTAATGCCTTGCGGTTGATGTCGAGGGGTTGTTCGTCTTTTTTGTTGCCAACGATAATCACGGGGGACTGTCCGCCGAAGCTTTCGATTAGTTTCAGCCAATATTCGATGCGGTTTTCTTCTTCGCTGGTGCGACAATTACAGACTAGGAGATAGAGGCTGCGCTTAGTCAGAAAAAACTGATGGGTGGCATGATAAATTTCCTGTCCGCCAAAGTCCCAAACATTGAGGCGGATGTCTTTGCTATTGACCTGTACGTTCCAAGTTTCCACATTGAGTCCGTCGGTTTGGGATTGATTTTTATCATATTTATTGCGGATTAGTCGCTCGATGAGGGATGTTTTGCCGACGCTGCCTTGTCCGATGAGCAAGAGTTTGGCTTCGTTGAGTGGACTCACTTCACCGCTACGGAGTAATCGCAAGTAATTGAAAATGTTTTCAACTGAACCAACACCATCAGAAGATCCTAAAATCTCTGGTGAAATAGGAAGCGGATTTCCCCGTAAATCTAGTTTTTTCAATTTCGGCAAACTTTCGATCGCCTCTGGAATCTGGGTTATTTGGTTGTTACGGAGGTGAAGCTGCGTCAGATTGGTTAAATTAGCGATCGCCTCTGGAATCTGGGTTATTTGGTTGTCACTGAGGTCAAGCTGCGTCAGATTAGTTAAATTAGCGATCGCATCAGGTATTTCAGTTAGCTCTACTCGAATTAAGATAAGTTCCTCTAAATGTAGTATTTGCGTTACCACATCGGGAATGCTCTCTAAAGGATTGCCACTAATATCCAACTTACGCAAATTAGGCAAACTCAATAGTTCGAGTGGAAGCGTTTTTAAATTGTTGCCCGAAACCTTTTCGAGATAGCGGTTTCCTACTTCTTCATAACCTTCAACCTTCTTTCCCAAAATCAAAGACTCAAGCTGCTTCAGCTTACCAATTTCTACAGGTAACTCAGTCAACTCCTGCCCCGACAAGTCTAACTCTTGCCAACCCTCAGCCACCGCGCGATCTATCAGTACCAATAACTCATCCTGCATCATAATTCCAAGGATAAGGTAAAAGGAAAGAAGATTGATAATAAGATGATCTTAACTGATTAAAGAAAAATGCTAGACCATCACTTTTTGGCGATGGCGCTGACTTGTCAGTTCGCTGTTTGGGATGTTGCGGATTTAAGCGATGCCTGCGGCGGGCTACGCCAACGTGCCTTGAGATGTGGCGAGCGCATATATCTAAATCTGGTTTCTAGCTATCTCTGTTATTATACCTGCGATCAATTTTTGGCATTGTTTACAAAATCGAGCGATGTGGTAAATCGCACCTCATGCTACTGAATGATTCAACATAAGTAGGACTTACTAACAACTTGCACCATTCTCAATTAGCACCCTCGCCCGCCCAGAATTTAAATTCTGGGCTAATAGCGAAAGTCTACTTAAGTAGACTAAAACCGTTTACCAGTCGTCTTTAGACGACTTGAGCTATTAGCCTTAGACTTGAGTCTAAGGCGGTTGTTGGGACTGATACAAGTTATCAGTTGGTTCAGAATACAAGTCCGTAGCGATCGCATGACCTACTTACTCATCACTCAAAGTTTCAATTAATAAATCTACTTGCTGCTGTCGCTGCTGCAAAAAACTTTCGCATTGACGCAAATACTCAACAGCCTTGGCAAATTGGTCAAAGACCTCTTCCAATTCCAACTCACCCGCCTCGATGCCAGCGATGATTCCTTCTATTTCAATAACTTTTGCCTCATAATTCCAATCTGTTGAATCAGAACTAGAAGCGCTCTTACGTTTAACCATTTAAATGTTGAGAGTAATCTGTTGTAAGTCGCTATATATCTAAACTAATTTTTTACTTCCGTAACTTTCACTATAACCTCACCCTGTCCCAACTGAATCAATAACTCTTGCCCTACAGTTAACTCAGCCGCAGCACGAGCGATCGCCCCATCTTCTTGTCTAACCACCGCATAACCACGCTGTAACACCGCTTTCGGGTCAAGACTAGCTAACTTTTGCCGCAACAACTCTAAATGCTGCGTTGCTTGCTGCGATCGCCCCGTTGTAATTTGCACCAAATGCTGACGCTTCCAAGCTAACTTTTCTACCTCCAGCTGCACTTGTCGATCTAACCGCAAACGTCGTAAACCGTTTCGCAATACTTGCAGTTTCTTAAGAGAATTTTCTCCAAAGTCATGCACTGCTTCATGTAAAGCCACAACTCGCCCCCGATGCTCAGTATACAACTCTGAAAGTGCTGGCACAACCATTTCCGCCGCCGCAGTGGGTGTATGCACACAAGCATCTGCAACTAAATCTGCTAAAGATTCATCTCGTTGATGACCGATACCAGTAATTACAGGAATAGAACAAGTAGCAAGCGATCGCACCACTCGTTCATCATTAAAGCAAGCCAATTCCTCAACCGCACCACCACCCCGCGATAAAATTAGCACTTCGGCGCGTCCATCTTTTTCCACCCGCTCAATTGCTTTGACGATAGATTCAGGTGCTTGCTCACCTTGTACTGTAGCGGGAGAAAATAAAACCTGTAAACCTGGATACCTTTGTCTGAGAGTTTTTTGAATATCACCCCAAGCAGCAGCCGTTGGTGAAGTGACGACAGCGATCGTTTGGGGGTGAGTTGGGAGCGATCGCTTTCTTTGAGCATCGAACAACCCCTCAGCCAGCAAGCGATTTTTGAGTTGTTGATAGCGCAACGCCTGTAAACCAACACCAGCGGGTAAAGTCTGCCAAACTGATAACTGATACTCTCCCCGTTGCGGATACAGGCGAATACTGCCCAAAATGATTATCTGCTCACCGGGAACGGGTATCTGGGCGAGTTTTGGCAATTGGCTATTCCATACTACACACTTAATTCCGGCGGTGCGATCGGTATCTTGCAGCGTAAAAAATAACCCACTGCGATGGTGGTTAGCGCTGGAAACTTCGCCAGTTACCCAAACTTGCCGCAATTGTTCATCTTGCTCTAACAGCAAGCGGATATAGTCAGTTAATCCAGATACTGAAAGCGCCGTATGCAGAATAAGAGAGTCGGGAAGGTCGAAAGTCATCAAAGATGCGCGGGAGCAAAAACCTAATCAAATCTTAGCAAATAACGTTAATTAATAGTTATTGTATTGAAGTATTAAATTATAAATACCCCAAAATTCCATTAAACATAATAAATTAATCAGTAAATAATACCAGGAATTTTTTAAATTTATATAGATAAAAATTTATTCACATATTTATCCCTTAAAAGCAAACAAGTCTGCATTTTTAAAAAATATTTGTGCTTCCCTGCACCGCCATTAATGCTGAGTTACACTAGGTTAATTAACCCTAATGATTTATATGGGAGTTTAAAACCATCATGGAAAAGATAGAACTTGAACTAGATAGACTCACCTTTGAGCGAGCAAAAACTTTGGCAATAGTCAATCAATCAACTTTACCAGAATTGATTACTCATGTAATTGAACGGTTAGCAGAAATTCAGGAAAAAAAAGATCCCTTAATGGGATTATATGCGGATGTCCCAGAAATTGTTGATGAAATTGTTGCTGAGGCGATGGAAAAAAGAGGATATACTGGATCGAATGAATAAAGTAAAAAAATCCTTACTTGATACGGATATTCTTTCAGAAATTATTAAACGAGCAAATTCTCGTATTATTGCTAAAGCTAATACCTACTTAAACCAGTTTGAAAAATATACAATTTCTGTAATTACAGTTATGGAAATTGTAGAAGGTTGGCAAAAACGTAAGCAAGAACAACGCCTTCAGCAATTTTTAACCATCGTCAGTTCACAGGAGATATTATCCTTTGATTTGACAGAAGCAGTATTAGCAGGTAAAATCTACGCTGATTTAGAGATAGCAGGAAAAAGAATTGGTTATCCTGATTGTATGATTGCTGCTATTGCTATCCGTCATAATCTAACTTTAGTTACTGGTAATTTATCTCATTATCAAAGGATTCAGGATTTAGATTATTCACTAAGATTAGATAACTGGCGTTTATAGTAACAATGGTGATGGATCAAGTGCCATCAAGTTTAGCCATTAGCTAAATGCTTTAATGCAGATGTAAAAGCCTCTGTACCAATCATTTTAGATTGACTCAGAGCAACTTCAGCAGCTTGACCGAAAACCATATCCTCTAATTCTTCCAGCCGATTAATTAATTTTTGGTAGCTCTCTGCTGAGATAATCACATGGCTAGGCCGTGATTGCTTGGTTAGTAGAACTGGCTCAATATAGGAATCGTATTTGATTTTTGAAATTTCTACGTAGGCGGGGAGTGGGGAGTAGGGAGTAGGGAATAAGGAATTAGGCTTTTCGAGTTGTACCGAGCTTTTTCAGAAATCAAATATTAGTCCT
>NZ_JAIVFR010000220.1 GCF_020829685.1 Nostoc sp. CHAB 5715
TAGCATTCGAGAAATTGCTAAGACCGTTACCCAAGGAGCAAAGGTCACGACTGAGGCAGTTAAAACAGCTGAACGCACGAACGAGACAATTAACAAACTTGGTCAAAGCAGCATCGAAATTGGCAAAGTTATTAAAGTGATTACCTCGATCGCAGGGCAAACAAACTTGCTAGCACTCAATGCTACCATTGAGGCGGCTAGAGCCGGGGATACAGGTAGAGGATTTGCCGTAGTCGCAAACGAGGTGAAAGAATTAGCCAAACAAACGGCAAATGCTACTGAAGATATTAGCTTGCGAATTGAAGCAATTCAGACAGATACAAAAAGCGCCGTTCAAGCCATCACTCAGATTACTAGTATTATCAATCAAATTAACGATCTCCAAAGCACGATCGCCAGTGCTATTGAGCAGCAAACAGCAACTACGAATGAAATTGGTCGAAATATGGCTGAGGCAGCCAAAGGAACATCAGATATTGCCAAAAGTATTGGAATTGTGGCACTCAATACTCAAAGTACAACTACTGGAACCACTAATACCTTACAGGCAGCCACAGAACTATCCCGAATGGCAGATGATTTAGTGGTTACTAAGAAACTGTTGGGTCTGAGTATTCCATTAATTGATTCTAAATTCTGTATTTTTCTTCATGCTTTTGTGGTCAACGATCCGCAAATAGTAGACATTATATCTGCGTTATCAAAACGCGGAAATATTAAAGTAGGATTTACGCAAAACTACACGCGGTAGGGGCAATTCATGAACATTAGTGTCAACTTAACGTAAAAGTCATGTCCCGCAAGGAACTGAAGTTCCTTGCTAATAGCAAAAGTCATCTGAAGATGACTAAATATAGGACTCATATCTGATTTCTGAACAAAATTTCAGATAAAACTCTGATAAAACGAGCTTTCCAGTCTCAGTATGTTTTCACAAATCTGATAAAACGAGCTTTCCAGTCTCAGTATGTTTTCACAAATCAAATCGGAGTCTTATATATCAAAAATCTTTAGTCTACTTGAGTAGACTTTAGCTAAAAGCCAAAGAACTTTAGTTCCAGGCGGGTGAGGAAGCTAACAGTTAAGCTATTTCTATCAATGATTCATGAATTGCCCCTAAGAAGAAAAAAGGGTTTGGGCTATTGTTTGCGTAAGTCTTGATAAAAATAATAAAAGCTTTGGTTGTGTAAATTATGACTTTTGTCTTTAACTCAAATAAAGACGTGATAAATAACGTCTTGAGAGAGAATAATTCACAACTCCCCTTGGAAGTGTGGGCTGGTGTAGAATGTACAGTTAATCGCGTGGGTGATGAGTATTTAGACCAGTTGGAACGCAACGGTCATGCAACGCGCTTAGATGATTTAAATTTGTTTGCAGAACTAGGGATAAAAGCTATCCGCTATCCTGTATTGTGGGAAAAGATAGCACCTAATGGGCTAAAAAATGCCGATTGGTCTTGGGCTGATGAAAGGCTGGGGCGCTTGCAGGAACTTGGCATCTGTCCGATTGTGGGATTAGTGCATCATGGTAGTGGCCCACGAGATACAAGTTTGGTAGACCCAGAATTTCCAGAGAAACTAGCAGTGTTTGCCCGTGCAGTTGCCGATCGCTATCCTTGGGTGACATATTACACGCCTGTAAACGAGCCACTGACAACGGCGCGATTCAGTGGAATGTATGGTCACTGGTATCCTCACGGACGGGATGATTTAACTTTCGCCCGTGCTTTGTTGGGAGAGTGTCGCGCAGTAGCCTTGGCAACGAAGGCAATCCGGGAAGTCAATCCTAGCGCTCAACTAGTGCAAACCGAGGATTTAGGTAAGACTTACAGTACACCGAAACTAGAATATCAAGCAGAATTGGAGAACGATCGCCGTTGGTTGAGCCTTGATTTATTATGCGGTCGAATTAACCCAACTCATTCAATGTGGGGTTACTTAAAGAAGTGTGGTATTGGCGAGGCTGAACTTGAGACATTTTTGCAAAATACCTGTCCTCCTGACATCATCGGGATTAACCATTATTTAACCAGCGAACGCTTTTTGGATGAGCATACAGAAAATTATCCAGCTTGGACGCATGGCGGTAATGGGCATGATAAGTATGCAGATGTAGAGGCGGTGCGAGTTTGTGCTGAGGGTTTGGCAGGCCCACGTACATTGTTACTAGAAGCATGGGAACGCTATCACCTGCCCCTTGCTGTCACCGAAGCTCATATTAGCTGCACACGTGAGGAGCAGCTACGCTGGCTTTATGAGGTGTGGAATGCGGCGAAGGAATTACAAGCAGAGGGTGTGGATATCCGCGCTGTAACTGTTTGGGCGCTCCTTGGCAGCTACGATTGGAATAGTTTAGTTACAAAAGCTAACGGCTACTACGAGCCAGGGGTATTTGATTTGCGTTCGCGTAGCGTCTCCTCTGGAGAATCGCCACATCCTCGACCGACAGCGATCGCTAAAATGGTGCAGGATCTAGCAAATGGGCATCAACTAAATCATCCGCTACTTGAAATCCCTGGTTGGTGGCATCGACAACAGCGCCTATTATACCCAGCAGTTAGTTGTTGTACAAAAAATCCCACAATCTCGAATAATCCAAAATCCAAAATCGTTCGACTGAGCGAAGCCGAAGTCCAAAATCCAAAATTAATAAGTCCCCTGGCGATCGTCGGTGCCAGAGGTACTCTCGGAAAGGCTTTTGCTCGGTTGTGCGAAGTGCGCGGGATTTCATATCACCTGCTAACGCGCCAAGAAATGGATATTACCGATGCTGCCTCTGTAGATGCGGCGCTTACCCAGTTGAAGCCGTGGGCGGTTGTGAACGCTGCCGGATACGTGCGGGTGGACGATGCCGAACGTGAACCCCATGTTTGTCTGCAAGTGAACGCCGAAGGGCCGGCGATTCTAGCTGCTGCTTGTGCTGAACATAATGTACCGCTATTAACTTTCTCCTCAGATTTGGTATTTGATGGTGCTGTATCTAATCCTTATGTCGAAACTGATACCGTTGCTCCATTGAATGTATATGGGCATAGCAAAGTTTTGGCAGAAAAGCTGGTATTGCAGGCTTATCCGGCAGCGCTGGTGATTCGCACTAGTGCATTTTTTGGCCCGTGGGATGAGTATAATTTTGTCACGATCGCTCTGCGTCAGCTTAGTGCTGGTAATAATTTCATTGCCGCAGAGGATGGAATTGTTTCACCTACTTATGTACCATATTTGGTTCATGCTAGCCTGGATTTATTAATTGATGGCGAGTGTGGGCTGTGGCATTTGGCAAATAAGAGTGCGATCGCCTGGGCTGATTTAGCACGGTTAGCGGCTAAACAAGCTGGAGTCAGTGTCACCAATCTGATTTCTTTGCCTACAGAACAACTTGGTTTAACTGCTCCCCGCCCAATTTACAGCGTTCTTGGTAGTAGCCGAGGTGAATTTATGCCATCGCTTGACAGTGCAATTTTTCGCTACTTGGAAGAAAGAATTTAGTAGTCTATGTCATTAATTTGGATGGGTTTTCACGTTATGTGGAAAAGCCACGAAAAACCTAACCCCCTAATACCAATTTAATGTGAAGCTGCACTAAATGAGCAACTCTCTATTCTTGGCGCTCTTGGCGTACTTGGCGGTTCGTTTAATATTCTGTGCATCTTCATAAAGAATTGGTATAACCCCCTTCCCTACGAGGGAATCTACGGTGTACACACAAGTGCTTTCGTTCACAACACAAGTGCTTTCGTTCAGAACACAACTGTTTTCGTTCACAACACAACTGCTTTCGTTCAGAACACAACTGTTTTCGTTCAGAACACAACTGTTTTCGTTCAGAACACAAGTGCTTTCGTTCAGAACACAAGTGCTTTCGTTCACAACACAAGTGCTTTCGTTCACAACATAAGTGCTTTCGTTCACAACACAAGTGCTTTCGTTCACAACACAAGTGCTTTCGTTCACAACACAAGTGCTTTCGTTCACAACACAAGTCTTTTTTGAGCCTTTGAGGGAATGAAATAATATCATGTCCGCATAATTAGTTATGATTCCCATAGTCATTGCACCCCACCCCCAGCCCCTCCCCGCAAGCGGGGAGGGGAGACAAAGCGTAGCTTTGGCGGGGTGGGGTTCTTCGGGTTTAATAAGTAATCAAGCGGACATGATATAACTTTGCTTTTCAAGAGGGGTTGGGGGAATAAAAAGGCTGTGGGGCAACTTTCCAAGACTTGTGTGTACACCGTAGTACAAGGGAAGGGGAGTTAGGTTTCTGAGCTTTTGGTGTTATAGGACTCCTATTTGATTTTTGAAAAAACTCCGTACAACTCGAAAAGGCTGATTCCCTACTCCCTACTCCCTACTCCCTGCCTTCCTAAATAAACCTGTGGAATTCTTAAATTCCCTAGAAAGGCAGTC
Source organism: Nostoc sp. CHAB 5715 (assembly GCF_020829685.1). Taxonomy (GTDB): domain Bacteria; phylum Cyanobacteriota; class Cyanobacteriia; order Cyanobacteriales; family Nostocaceae; genus Nostoc. Next base: position 4,407 of record NZ_JAIVFR010000220.1, read on the forward strand.
CAGTACTAATAAAAAATTGACAAGTTTATCAAAAGATTATTCATTGCAACTGCATTTTAAATCCTGTAAATTCTAATGCCGTAGGGTCAATTGACATTAATTTTTTAATTTCAAAATCTTTAGATTGTCTCCTCTAGAGAACAATTCACACAATTGACCCAAATTGAAAGACTTTTGTAAAAGTAGCATATTTCCGAAAGTTGAATATTCGGCTTGTTGTCAAAATCAATAGTTTTTGAGGTTAGAAGTTTAAAATGATACTTCGTTCACTCCAGGTGTGGCTAGTTCCATTGGCTCTCACTTTCACTAGCATTTGCTCAGATGCAATGAGAGCTACAGCACAAACCATATATCCATTTACTGGTAATTATCGTACAACAGTTAATATTGAGCCGATCTCAGGCAACGTTTCCAAGGTATTTGAGGTAGGTTTAAGTGATGATGCGCCGTATGATTTAGGACTATACGAGGGTCTAACATACTCCGTGCTTGATGACAATGGAAATCTGACTTTTAATAATAATCCAGAGGTATTCGGCGTCCAAGGTTTCCCACAGGGATACATTGTATTTGGTAGTAATACTAACAAGTTATTTGGAACAAGTGATGCTAGTGCTTCAGTTAATTTTGAAAATCTGACAGCGAAAGGCTCTGGCGTCGTAAATATCACCGATGGTGAAGGCATATTCAAAAACGCTACAAGCACACTATTATTCTCCGAAGAAGACATAGTTAATCTGGGAGAAACTATTACTTTGAAGGGTCAGGCTTTAGTAAGCGGTTCTATCGAAGTTCCTCAAGAAGTTCTAGAACCAACAACTATGACGCCACTGATTAGCATAGGTTTGATTGGAGCCAGTTTTATCGTGCGCCGGCGCTACCGTCGATTAGCTGGATGAACTGTGGCGGAATAAATGCAATATAGCGGTTCTCACTTAAATGAGGCACGAATGAACATATAGGACTAATATTTGATTTCTGAAAAAGCTCGGTACAACTCGAAAAGCCTAATTCCTTATTCCCTACTCCCTACTCCCCACTCCCCGCCTACGTAGATAATTTCAAAAATCAAATACGATTCCTATATAGAGTTTTATATGACTTTAGTCATACTCCTATTGATTACCTTGAGTGTTTAACTTGATATTTAGCTCATAAGGTATGAACTATAAACTATAAAATATCTCACTTGCAATTCAGTCGCCAGCAGGAGGAAACTGAGCAGAATATTTTTTACAGTAAAAAAGAAACCTTATAAAAAAACTAGAAACAGCGTATGCCTCTTCACAAACTTGAACATTTTGACCCCAACTATCGAGAAACTTTTGACGGAGACGACGTTAAAGCTCTGGATCTTTACACTGAAGGAGGAGACAGAGTTGGCTCAGTGGCGGATGTTTTAGTTGATGATCATGGCCATTTCCGGTATTTAGTTATTGATACAAGCTCAGATTTTTTGGGTAAGAAAATATTACTACCAATTGGTCTTTCCCGGATAGACTATCCTGCAAGACGCGTCTATGTTGATGGATTAAGCAGACACCAAGTAGAAGGTTTAGTCGAGTACAGAGAAAACATGGTCGTTGATCATGATTACGAAGAAAATGTCCGTAGTGTATTTCGTTCTCCAAGTAGCGGTGTAACTTACGATCGCAATACATATAATTACGAAACAGAACCAGCTTTATACGGGTTGAATAATCAAGATAATCAAACTTTTAAACTCTATGAAGAACGATTAATTGCCAGCAAACAGCGCATTAAAACTGGAGAAGTAACAGTTGGTAAGCACATTGAAACAGAAACAGCAAGCGTTACAGTACCTATTCAAAAAGAACGAGTTATAATTGAGCGACTTGTGCCAACAGAAGCAGGAAAGACTGTAGATTCCAATGAACTTAAGTTCCAAGAAGGAGAAGTAGCACGTATAGAAGTGTACGAAGAAACGCCTGAGATACGTAAAGAAGCCTTTGTGCGTGAAGAAGTCAGAGTTAAGAAAGTAGTAGAACGGGACACTGTGGAAGCACAAGACACCATTCGTCGAGAAGAGTTAGATGTTGATACTGAGGGTAATTTACAGATTCAGGAACATGGTACAACTACACATGAAGCTATTTAAGTAGCTGGTCAATAAGTTTGTTTGGTAGACTTATCTGAAATAATCATGCAGGCAAAGTTAATTTTTATCTCTGCCTGTGTTTTTGTATTAAACAACAAGATTCCCGATTTCTCTAATATCATGTCCGCCTGATTAGTTATGATTCAGTGTATCTGTGCAAGAACCTGAAAATTTCTCTCCCTGCTCCCAGCAAGAACTGCCCCCTTGCAGTCCTAATGATAAGTCTTTAGCTGGACATGATATAAGAAGCCGGGAATTTAACGTTTTAAAAAATTTACATTAGTAACGATATAGAAAGGTAAAATTTCTTTGTGCCATCATAAAATATCTATAACTTTTGATTATTGAACTTTTGAAAGAATTCATTCGCCAGAAGGAGGTAAACAAATGATTAAATGTCTAACTTAGTTAATAGGAGATGGTAAAGAAAATTTTCGAGGAAAATATAATGGTTCTGTACAAATTACAAGATTTTGAGCCTAACTACCGCGATACCTTTGAAGGTCGTGATCTTAATGGACTTGGCGTTTATACACAAGGAACTGATGAAAAAGTTGGTACTGTCAGCGATGTTTTAGTGGATGAAGAAGGTCATTTCCGCTATCTAGTCGTTGATTTAGGCTTCTGGATTTTTGGTAAAAAAGTGTTACTACCAATTGGTCGTGCCCGTATCGACTATAATGTTGATCGCGTCTACACAATTGGCTTGACTAGAGAGCAAGCAGAAGATTTACCTGAATTCAATGAGCGTCAAACGCTTGATTATGATTATGAAGAAAGGGTGCGTGGGGTATATCGCCAACCCGCAGACTACATTCAACCTGTAGATGCATTATTCCCATTGGAAGCGACATCACCAGTGGATACAACCTATCAGCAGCCGGTTACGCCAACTTACAATCGTGATAGCTACAATTACGAACAAGAGCCTTCTTTATTCGGGTTAAATGAGCAAGATCATCAAACTCTGAGATTGTATGAAGAACGACTAATTGCCAGTAAACGCCGCCAAAAAACTGGAGAAGTAACGATTGGCAAGCACGTTGAGACTGATACTGCACGGGTTTCAGTGCCAGTAGAAAGAGAGCGAGTTGTGATTGAGCGTGTAACTCCAGCAGATGCAGGTACTGCCATTTCTGGGCGCGAAGCAGACTTCCGTGAAGGCGAAGTTGCTCGCGTAGAAATCTATGAAGAAACTCCTGAAGTTCGCAAAGAAGCATTTTTGCGTGAAGAAGTCAGAGTTAGAAAAGTGGTGGATCAAGACACAGTTGAAACTCAAGAAACCGTCCGTCGTGAAGAGTTAGATGTGAATTCTGGTAATCTTCCCGTTGAAGAACGCTAAATAACAAAGTCATTAGTTAGCAACTAATGACTAATAATTAATTCGACACAGTACAGGTGAGGCTGTAAAATTAGCTTTACCTGTGCTTCCAATAACTAATACAACTTTAGATTTTGGATTGCGAATATTCTCTGAATATGAGTTAGATAAATACATCGATCGCAAACATTTTCTAAATGGTATTTAGATGATTGATACATTTAATTTAGCTAACTAGAAAACAGTTCATAAACTTTGCACTATGAATAGCCAACCGATGATAAAAAACATTGGACAGGCGAACTCTGACTCTCAGACTAGCACCTCATTAACGGATTTAAGAAAGAAGGTAAGCAATTTTGCTGTATTCGATCCACAAGGTCAGCTAGTAGGAGTAGTTCATGATTTAATTGTGGATGCTAATCGTCGATTAAACCTAGTTATATCTAACCAGGTGAATCAAGAAAGTCTAGAATATGGTCAGCAGTTAGCTGATAAACATCCTTCTTTATTTCGGTTGCAGAGCCAGAGAATAAAAAAAATAGACAAGCCGACTAAATCTGTTTTCATAGACTTAAATAAATCAGAAATCGAATATATGCCTGAATATTTAGAAACAGAAACACCAGGCGAGGGCACACTATCAGAAAACTCAACTGAGCAATTAGTGAAGTTGTGATGACTTTCATGTTTCTGCTGATTATTTTGGGTGTAACTGACAGCCGTGCTCCTAAAGGATTTGCACCACTGGCAATTGGTTTTGGACTCACTTTGATTCACCTGATTAGCATTCCT
>NZ_JAIVFR010000221.1 GCF_020829685.1 Nostoc sp. CHAB 5715
ATGGGTATAAAATTGAACTGATTCAACTAGGAACTCAAGGGTCAGCAGTCCAACAGGAATCGCAAGAGCAAGTTGTGAGTCAGTAATTCTTATAATTAAGAATATAAGTCAATACGCTTGGGTTAAGACTTGATCCTCCCTAACCCTTTTTAACAAGGAGGGAATTAGAGCAAGCCTTTTTAAGGGAAGAAGAATTAATAGACTCTCTCCTTTCCCCATCGCACATCCAGCAATTTTTGCTTGGTGAACCCCAAGTGAGGTTTTTGCAGACAAAATGTTAGTTAAGTTCAGGCGACAGACTGGAAAACCTAACTTTTCACGGTATCTGGAAAACCTCACTTCTATTTCTCTCTCCTACAAGGAGGAACCACTGCGCCCTTGCGGCTCTGCCGACTTGAAGCATGTGGCGTCAGAAACTTTGAATTTTTCCCCTTCCCGTGTCGGGAAGGGGGCTAGGGGGTTAGGTCAATCGTTAGCTTTTCCACATGATCTGAATTGTCAGGCTGGAAAACTGGTAGAGGTAAAAGCACAATAATAAAGGTGATGCTGGGGAGCCTCCGGTAAAGAGTGTAGTGTAGTTCTCTCACCGTCTGTTGAAGGGGCTATACCATTGTGCTTATATTCCACAAAGGTCGCAAATGATCTAGGATTATCAGGTTAAGGAGTGGAACGTAGTTATGCTGGGGCTTATTGAGCATACGGGTTGATTTTGCAAACCGAGTCGTGAATCTAAGGCAATTGTAGCTGTGGTTTTGCCAGGTGTGGGCATCTGGTGGTTACAAAATTGGCGAATTGGTAATTTTTTAGCCATCAGCCTTTGTTAGACTAAATTTCACCTAGTAAAGCCTTTCAATAACGCTCAGAGCATTATATAACTGCTCTTTATTGCATAATCCCGCCTGTACTTTGTGCGATAATTTTTATTTTTTAGTTTCTTAATCATTAAATAAGAACCAAATAAAAGCGATTAGCGGTTAGCGATTAGCGATTAGTTTTAGACAAGCCGCCCACTATGAGCGGGGTATTAACCTCCCCAAGATTAATTTTTCGCCCATTAAGAGCGAGGCATGTACCGGGCTAATAGCTAATAGCTAATAGCTAACAGCTTTGTCAAGTATATAGAACAATTTCTCAAAGCTGATATTGGTGAAGATAAACAATGGTTATTTTAGTTATCCTCGTGAACACCCTCATTTCGCTGATACTACTATATGTGGCTTGGCAGGTGTGGCAACTCAAGCAGCAGTTAGCATACATAGCAGATAGGTTAAGCGCCTATGAAAGTTGTACCCATGCAGCACTTAATAAAGCACCCGAAAATATTTATCTCAGTCAGGAGAGTATTTATAACTTACGGCAGAAAAATCAAGTACTACAAATGCAAATCCAACAAGTGCGGCAAATTATCAGTCTACTTTTGCTAGGACGGCAAATCTGGCAGCGTTATTTTCGTAGGCTAGAGTTAACGCCAGCGAAAAGAACTATTGGAAAATGAGTTATGTCAAGTTCACATGAACATTTATAATTAGGGCTGACATAGGGACGCGGGAACACGGTGAGACAGGGACGTAGGGAATTTTAAATTATAAGTAATTAATATAGGACTAATATTTGATTTCTGAAAAAGCTCGGTACAATTCAAAAAGCCTAATTCCTTATTCCCTACTCCCTACTCCCCACTCCCCGCCTACGTAGATAATTTCAAAAATCAAATACGATTCCTATAGTTTTGATATTTAATGAATAAAAGCAACATTTTTGGCTGATATTTTGTCACAAGAGATTAACTGAATAAAATCGGTCGAGTCTTGCAAGGAGAGAAAACCCACCTAAAATGGGTGTAAGGAGAGAAACAACAAGATGTCTAATAACCGTTCTGGAGTATTTTTTGGCGGTTTGATGCTGGGAGCTACCATCGGTGCTTTGACCGGTTTGCTCGTGGCTCCCCGCACAGGGCGCGAAACGCGTAAAATTTTGAAAAAATCTGCCAATGCTATCCCAGAATTGGCAGAAGACTTATCAACGAGTGTGCAAATCCACGCAGATCGTCTTTCTGCTAGCGCATTGCAAAACTGGGATGAAACTCTAGATAGATTACGGGAAGCGATCGCAGCAGGTGTAGATGCTAGTCAGAGAGAAAGCCAAGTCTTGAAGCGGCAAACATCTGAAGACTCAGATTCTCTTCCCCAGCAATTAGAACGCTCATAAATGACATAACCGTGATTGACCCCCTGTTTTGGTTGGGACTTTCTTTACTCTTAGTCGCCACAAGTTTGACTGCGGTTTTAGTGGCGGCAATACCTGCTTTGCAGGAGTTAGCACGCGCTGCTCGTAGTGCGGAAAAGCTATTTGATACACTCTCGCGGGAGTTACCGCCCACTCTAGAAGCTATCCGTGTGACTGGTTTGGAAATCACTGACTTAACTGATGATGTCAGTGAAGGTGTAAAAAGTGCTAATCAAGTCGTGAAACAAGTTGATCAAAGCCTTGATAGTGTAAGAATTCAGGCTCAAAATCTGCAAGTAGGTACACGCAGCATCTTTGTTGGCGCGAAAGCTGCTTGGAGAAATTTCACGCGCCAAAAACCCACAAGGCGAACAAGCGATCGCTTGCCAAGCAATGAAAAACCACCACTAACGTTGCGAGAACGAGAAGTACTAAAGCAACAAAATCGTCGGAGCAAAGCAGAAATGTACCGCGTTAATGACAGTTACAGCGACGCTGCTAGCTGGGAAAGCAATTTTGATGATGAAGATTGATTAAAAAAGGGCATTAGTTACAGCAGTTTTCATGTATTTGAACCACATCTGTTGTAGGGGTTTAGCATTGCTAAACCCCTACTGCGTGGTCTATTTACCTGAAAATAGCTGTAATTATGCACCTATAGCTCTATGCTGCAAATCAAACCCAAGATTCCAGCGAAAAGGTTCTCACCTGTTGAATTCGCAAAAAGTCACTATCACTGGAAACCACAGTTAAATTATTTTGCAGTGCAATAGCAGCTATCCAAATGTCATTTTCATCAAAACCCAAACCAACAATTTTAGTTTTTCGCCGCTTGTTTTTATCTTTGGGTGCAAATTGATTGAATAAAGCTGTCTTAATTTGACCGTAAATTGTTGCTGTTTCTTCTGTTATATGGTAAATGCGAATATCTTCTAAAAATTCTGTCAAGCGAGCCAGATTATTTTCTTTGCGTTGGGATTTTTCTATCATGAATGTCAATTCACCCTGGACAATTACGCAAGTGGCAATGTTATTTTCTCCAACTTCATTCACGCGACGGATAACATTTGGCTCACCTAAAATAATGGCACTACAATGATTTGTATCAAGTAAATACATTATTCAAATAGGTTTTCGTCATCAAATTTAGCTTGACCACGGGTAGCATATACTGCTTGAAGGCATTCTTCAAAGTCGTCACCTTCCCAAGTGCGAGCGTGTCGAAGGATGGAGCGCCCGGAAGCAGGACGGTATGTAAGTTGCTCTTGATCACTAAAAGTTTTTCTAGAATCGCTTAAAGGGATAGGTTCAAGCTTACCTGGTTCCAACTCCTTTTTTGTATAGTTAACCTTAATAGAACGTATCAAATCGAGTGCTTCTGTTAGCAACTCCGGCGGTAAAGTTTCTATTTCTTGGATTAATAATTCTTTGTTAGTCATCTCTCACCTCTAATCATTCACCTTTTATTGTATGGGGAACTTCGCTATAGCTTAGTCAATTTTGAGTTGTTCAAAACTTTGGCGATAATGATAATTAAAAACCAATACAGTTCAGTTAAGGATTTTTGCTACTGATTTTAGACCTGTAGAGACGCGAAATTGTACTTCGTCCCGCTACGCTAACGCGTCTCTAGCAAGGTTTTTGGGCTTAACTGAACGGTATTGAATTAAAAACAGGGCTAAGAGGTATGCAACAAGTGCCTGCTACACTCTTCCCATCCACGATTATCATTTTCAATTAAAATATTTTGAGTATTTTAACTGATTGACAAAACGCACTTTATCTTTACTTATTATGAATACCACTGCCAATCCCCACTCCTCAAAAACGCTTTGCTTTGATCCCTTAGATTAGAGTAAAGTAAACAAGTGTAAAGAAGTATCACTTTTCCACTACTCTTTTAAAACAACTTGTTCGCTTTTACCGTTGATATTTGTATAAAAACGTCCATGCAATCTTGTTTTTGGCGACGAATTCTGGTATCTATTGCAGTATTTTTTCTGGCTGGGTCAATTTGGGTGATGCATTCTCCCCCAGCACTGGCTTATGACAATCCTGAGTTACTCCCTAACACCTTTACCCCAGTTGTAGACTTAGCAAAATCTCTTCCTGTCCTGCAAGAAGAAAAGCTTGTCAAAGATTTAGAGCAGTTTGAAGCCGATACGGGCTGGAAACTGCGAGTATTGACCCAGTATGACCGCACCCCAGGTCGGGCAGTCATAAAATATTGGGGTTTGGATGACAAAAGCATTCTACTAGTTGCCGATTCTCGTGGCGGTAACATCCTCAGTTTTAGCGTCGGCGATGCTGTTTATGAACTTTTACCCCGGACGTTCTGGATAGAACTGCAAACCCGCTTCGGTAATTTGTACTTTGTCCGCGAACAAGGCGAAGACCAAGCCATTCTGCAAGCCTTAGAATCGGTTAAAGGCTGTTTACTCAAGGGTGGTTGCAATGTTGTCCCCGGACTGCCACGAGAGCAGTGGATTCTCACCTTGATTACCTCAATTATTGGTGGGGTGATTTGTGGATTTGCAGCTCAACCCCGCGAGAAAGGACAAGTTTTCGCTTGGCAATGGGCTTTAATTTTCTCACCTTTGTGGGGAATTTTGTTTCTTGCCTTTGGCATTGGGCCAGTGGTGACACGCACAAGCGACTGGTTACCTCTAGTTCGCAATATCTCTGGATTTTTCATTGGTGTCTTGGTTGCCTACCTATCTCCTGTTTTCAGTCGGTCTTCTTCCAGTAATGAGTTATAAGTGAGGAGAGACGCGATTAACCCTTGTCTGTACAGGAGTTATGAGTTTTTAATTAACTTATAATTCTTAACTCTTAACTCCTAACTCTCTGAAGCTGATAAGCTGAAAGCTAATATTTGAGAAGCTCAACAAAAATGGAATGGCACCTAACTGATGCTCAAAGTTTAGCAATCATTGATAGTGAAATTGAAAATCATATTTTTTCACCCGCAGAGTATGAGATTGTGCGTCGGGTAATATACTCTACAGCTGACTTTGAGTATAAGTCTTTAATTCGTTTCTCTGAGCGTGCCTTGCAAGCAGGAGCAGCAGCACTAGCAGCGCGTACCACAATTGTGGTAGATGTCCCAATGGTGCAAGTAGGTATTGCCTACGAGATTCAAAACACCTTTGCTAATCCGGTGTATTGCAGCATGGAAGCTCTGACACGTCCTCAAAAAGAAAAAACTCGGGCAGCATGGGGAATAGAAACCTTAGCAAAGCGTTATCCAGAGGGCATTTTTGTGGTGGGCCAAGCGCAAACAGCACTAACAGCACTGGTGGATTTAATTGAAGCTGAGGAAATTAGACCTGCTTTGATAATTGCGACTCCAGTGGGATTTGTAGATGTTGATGAAGCGAAGAGGCGCTTACAAGACTCCCTAGTGCCTCACATTACAATTGACAGCCGCAAAGGTAATGCAGTTGTAGCAGCTGCGATCGTTGATGGATTGGTAGACTTGGCTTGGCAAGCCTATGGACAAGATGGAAATCGTGGGAGTTAGGAACGTCTTCAGGCATTCAAAAGTCACGTCGCTTCGCTCCGAATTCAAAACTTGTACTGAGCGTAGCCGAAGTATTCAAAACTTGTACTGAGCTTGTCCTGAGCGTAGCCGTTGGCGCAGCCTCTCGTAGAGAAGGGCGTAGCCGAAGGGCGTAGCCGTTGGCGCAGCCTCTCGTAGAGAAGGGCGTAGTCGAAGTATGGGGTTCTTAATTTTGATTTTTGAATGCGTGATTTTTGACTTCGCTGAACGCGAATTTATGTTGAGCGGAGTCGAAACACACCGTCTTCAAAAGTTGGAGCTGACTAGTTTACTCTTCTGTGCTACGACGTCGCCGACGCGGCTTTTGTTGTTGGTCTTCACGCAAGCGGCGACCAACTTCGTTAAAGAAGTCTCGCCGTAAATAAGGATAATCGCTAACCCACAGGTCACGGCTAGGAAAGTATATATCGCTGAATTCTTCAATACTGCTCAAATCTGGGCGATTTGACATCACTACCATTTCTGCAATTTGACCGTGAGTTATAACTTTGTGGGCAGGACGTAATGGTGCTACAAACTCAATGCTAAATCCTGTTTCATCACCCACCTCTAAGTTAATCTGTTTTTCTCGATTTTCGACAATCACCAATTCGCCTTTGCTGTTGACTGTTTCGGTTTTGCCCATCAACCGGTCTGTAATCCACCAATCTAGCACTCGACCACGGAAAAAGCCGCCATACTTATAACGGCGGCATTGCAAATTCCGCATACTTGCTTGAAATACTGGATACCACAGCCAAAAAAAAGCGCTAATTACTCCTAGCACAAATACTATTGAAGCAAACTCAAGCCTAAAAATGACTTTCACAAGCAATATAACAACTACGCCAACTACAGAAATTAACAGCCGTTGCAAAAAATTTGAGAACTTCCCCCAGTAGTACTTGTACTGCAAACCAGTGGCAATTAGGGGGATAACTTGTTCAAATTTCTGGCGAGTCAGTGGTACTAACATGAGTGCTGAGTGATGAATGAGCAATAGTGTGTTTAAAGTATCTTTTCTAATCCATATACTAACGACTTTAGCGCTAAGATTTTGCGAATCGCTAGTAGCACTCCTGGCATATAACAAGCGCGATCGCTCGTATCATGTCGTAAAGTATAAATCTGTCCTGCTGCGCCAAAAATAACTTCTTGATGAGCAATCAATCCTGGCAAGCGCACGCTATGAATTCTAATCCCTTCATCTGCTATACTACCTCTGGCTCCTGCTAATTTCTCCGTTTCTTCTACAAGAGCAGGGTTAAAAGTTTTACCCAATTCTCCTAATAACTGCGCCGTTTGAATGGCAGTACCACTGGGAGCATCAGCTTTTTGGTTGTGATGCAGTTCGATAATTTCTACATGGTCAAAATACTTGGAGGCTGCAACTGCGGCTTGTTGCAATAGCACCATACCAATGGAAAAGTTAGGAATAATTAGACAACCAGTGCTAGCTTTGTCGGCAAAGTCTGCCAAGTCTTGAATTTGTTCTGGACTTAACCCAGTGGTGCCAACTACAGGACGAATACCGTAGGCGATCGCACTACGAATATTGTCATAAACTGAATCGGGATGGGTAAAGTCTACAATCACTCCTGGCGGAGACTGTCTGTCGCCAGCCACGTACCCTAACATCGGTTCTAATTGATTGGTAATTGGCACTTCTAGGGGTTCGCTTAAACCCGCTAATTCTCCAGCGTCTTTATCTTGATGTTCTAAACTGTGGTCAATTGCACCCACTAGGTTTAAGTCTGGCGCTTGTGCCACCACCTTAATCACCTCACGGCCCATTTTACCAGCAGCACCGTTGACAATAACCGGGATAGGAGCTTGATTCGTCATAGGTCGAGAAATACTTTTTGAGGTAACAAAGGAATTGTAAAGACTTTGGTGATCTAGTAGCTAGCTTCTCAAATCTCTGGCTTAATTCCAATTACCCTGATTTATGCAGCTAATCACTCAGTTTTATAGTCTCTACAGCCGATCGGTTCTCATTTTCATCCCACTATCTTAGCCAGTAACTGTTTTATTTTCCCTACTTCACTTACCACAGCTTCAAAAATAATCCCATACTGTCCCTGATAAGTAGCTCTTATAATAGCTATCAGTCTTTTTTTGTCAAGCCTAGTTGACTATTTGTAATATTATTGTTAAATTTATTCACATAACTTAGCAAAGACCAAACTTAACTATCTAACTGGTGTTAGCTAAGAAAAAAAGATTTCGGCATCGGTATATTTCATTGACATTTGGAATTCTCCCATCGACCTCGGCTATCAAGTCGGGGTTTTTTGTGTTTTCAATTAGCCTTTAATTTTTTTAACTTTTCTGGAGTCATCTTTGAGATGACTTGAGCTATTAGCCGTAGGTTTCTAACCTATAGCGGGTGATGGTTCCGGGGGGAGATTGGAAATCCATCTGTATTTGAATAATTGTGGAATATTGGCTGATAGCGGGTGATGGTTCCGGCGGGAGATTTGTATTTGAATAATTGCGGAATATTGGCTAATGGCGGGTGATGGTTCCGGTGCGAGATTGGAAATCCATTTGTATTTGAATAATTGTGGAATATTGGCTGATGGCGGGTGATGGTTCCGGTACGAGATTGGAAATTACGTATTTGAATAATTGTGGAATATTGGCTGATGGCGGGTGATGGTTCCGGTGGAAGATTGGAAATTACGTATTTAAGTAATTGCGGAATATTGGCTGATGGCGGGTGATGGTTCCGGCACGAGATTGGAAATTACGTATTTAAGTAATTGCGGAATATTGGCTGATGGCGGGTGATGGTTCCGGCACGAGATTGGAAATTACGTATTTAAATAATTGCGGAATATTGGCTGATGGCGGGTGATGGTTC
>NZ_JAIVFR010000222.1 GCF_020829685.1 Nostoc sp. CHAB 5715
CACTAAATGTGAAGGTAAAGCTCGCCTACGTTCTTCATGACTATGTGTGTCTGCGATCGCTTGAGAGATTGCCTCTTTTGGGATAGCTGTTTCTAAGGCTTTGAGTACCGTACCGGATTCGATCACTAGTGAGATCAACGAAAATTCTTTGAGTTGCATTCTTACTCAGTACACTCAAGGTCTAACCCTCAGTCTAACTGCTTTTGGGCTTAACCGAACCGTATTGGGATGCCAAGTGTACGCCACTCGGTTAGCTTTGCGGCATTAAAGCCTTGCTGCATAAGCATTTGAGCTAGTTTTGAAGGTTCCAGGTTTGCGCTCTCTAATGCTTTGATGATTGCCATATCACTCACCCCAGCTAGTCGTGCAGTGGCTTTGATACTTGCTTTACCATGACCATCGGAGTCAACTTCAATCTCTTGAGATATTTGTTCGATGATTTGTGCGATTTCAATTTGTGACATAACTTTAGTTGTGTGATTAGAGAAAATTAAACATTTACTCGCACCAAACTTTTTTCACCAACCAGTGAGAAACGATTAGATATAGTCCGTGATTGAGTTAAGGTTGGCGATACCAATTCAACAAGGTAAAACCAAGAATTATTCACCAGCCCAATCCCCAAAATCAGCCGTTGTTTTGTTCCCTTATCGTGAGAACAGAGCATCACTCTTTCGCCCAAAACAAAAGCAGGTTTTTGCACGTTGAGGGTTTCTAATTCTCCAGTCCCGATGATTTGGTTTTGTGTAGCGTGGAGTATTTCTTTTCCACAATCAATTGAATAAAGCCAAGTTTCATGTTTCCACTGAATACCGCAGCAGTAGCCGAATGTTTTAGTAGTTCTGAGGTATACTCTCTCCAGTAAATTGACCTCAACGGGTGGAATTGTTTGACCCCAAGATGGAGAGAGATACCAGCTTGTTTCAAGGGCAGTAATTAACTCAATCATGCGTTTTTCTGTTGTTGGGATAAAATTTGTTTGAGTCGCTCAAAAATTAGTGCAGCACATTGGGGAACAATGGCATTGCCCAGAGCCATCAACTGTTGTTTGTGTTGTCTTCTAATGCTTTGGTATTGTGCATAGAGTTGGCGATATTCTCGTTGGCAATCTGGCGTAAGCGCTGCAATTTCAGTACGAGTGAGCCTACTGAAGCCGGGGACTGTGGCAGCACACAGCCAATTTGTAAGTCCTGTGTGGGTAAGTAAACATTCGTCCAACCTTGTGGAAAGCCCATCATTGTCTCCACTAGGTGTACATTGAGCGCACGAGAACAACAAACTCCGGCTGCCACATCGGTGAGGCAGTGCGGTCTTGGGGTTTCCCCTCTTTGGACAACTGCCGTGAGTTTGGGATAGCGCTGTTTGTTCAACTGGTTGGGGCTGCCATCTCTCCAATCGCTGGCTGTGGGAGTGGGCATCATCACCGCCGCCGACAGATGCAGGGTTTGCCCTGCTTTGTGTGTACTGACTCCAGGATGTATCCCGTCCTGAGCTTTGGGAGTCGGTAGCAATAATCCAGATACGTTGGCGCAAGTGGACGGCTCCCACCTTTGCTGCCGAAACAATTCCCCATTGGACATCGAACCCCATCTGGGCAAACTCCCAGAGTACCGAACGGAAAAATCCACTTCCCTCAGCAGTAAGCAGTCCGGGTACGTTTTCCACAATTGCCCATTTTGGTCGAATATCGCAAATGATTCTAAAGAACTCTCCGAACAGGTTGCGCGAGTCAATGGACGCAAGGCGTTTTCCGGCGAGGCTAAAGGGAGGGCAAGGGAGTCCGGCGATGATGCCGTCAATTTCTCTAACTCCGACTCCTGCCAAAGACTTAACTGTAATATCATGAATGTCCGAGATAATTGGAATTTGTGGAAAGCGCAGATTTAGAACTTGTTGGCAGTAAGAGTTAATCTCGCAAAAAGCCACTGTTTGAAAACCGCCGCTAATCAGATGACCAAGGGTAAAGCCGCCAATGCCAGAACAAAGGTCAAGGACTTTTTGAGTTTTAAGGGGAGTGATTTGCTTGGTCATGCTTTCCTCCCTAACAAGTAATTAATTGCTTCTGGATTAAGAGAGGTAATACGTTTTTTAATTGATTGTGGTGGATGGTCAAGGAATTGTTTGAGATGCCATCTCCGAATTTGGTAATGTCTGGCAGAGCGTTTTGTAGCTTTAAGCCATCCTCGCTTTACCCATCTAGCTACAGTTGATAAATTCAATTGAAGAACTTGAGCAATTTCTTTACAAGAATAGTTATCAAGAGTGGGACGGGCTGAATAACCTAAGCTATTTAACTTCAGATAAATTGCAACTGGTGTGCGATAGAATCCTCGTCTTTTTAAGCTAGAGGCTATTTGCTTGACTGTATAGACTTCAGCTTTAGCCTCAATAATTGCGAGTTCTTCATCAGTCCATTTGATATTCATAATGTCACCTCTGATATTGATGCAGAAATAGAATATGTGCCAGCTTGTTCTTGTACAATTCGAGCGCTGATAGATTCAAAGTCAACTTGAAAAATGTTCATCTCAGCCTGCATTCCCCCAGTGTTGTAGTGGTCTACGATTTGCTGCTTGATTGTGGATTAATTCAGCCCATCAGGGATATCGATGTGAGCTTCACTGATGATTTTTAAGGGCTACTGTGACAATGACCTTTATGGTTTTTATTCCTATCTGATTAATTCAGGATTCAGAAATAAAATTTCTTCTGAATCCTGTATGATTATTTACACTGCTTCGGCTTTTGCAGTTTGCACTTGTTGCATCCATGCGTTGATTGCTGTTAACTCATCCGCACCGTTAGCAACAGCGTCAACAACCTGATTTTGATAAGAAGACTCAGTATGATTGGAATACTCGCACTTGTCTGCTGCCCAAGCCAAACACATTGTTTTTACCAGTTCATTAATCTTGGTAATATGAAGTAGACTTGGACGGTCAACATCCTGAAATTGCAACCATTCTTTGACTAAATCAAGGGGATAATCAAGCAAGGTACGAATATTTTTTACACGTAAATCTTGAGGATGTACAGCTTGAGGAACTACACTAAGTTTTGGTGTGGCTGGAATAGTTGGGGAATTGCCACTTAATAAAATTTGAATGTCACGAATGATAGTTGCCCAATCAGCATTTTTATTCCATTCTCTTTCAATTCTGCTTTTACTTACTGCATCATATAGATTACAGAAAACCGTATTTTGTTCACCAGCAGTAGCAGCAATAATCAGTGGTTTAGAAAAGTCCTGGACCCCTGATGCAGCAAGAAGGAAGCTTTTGGCGAAATTGGTTTCAACACCAGTTCTTATGATGTAAAGTTCATCAGCACTGACAACAATATCCAGCTTCAGATTGTCCTTGTTTTTGAATTCTTTAGTAGTTAATCGCAGTGATGATAAATACCCAGCTAATGCTCTTTGGGTAACAGGGATTTTCTTCTCCTGGCTGATATTAAACTTGTACCAAACGAAAGATTCACCATCTACTTCCCCCTGGTTGACATAGAGATAAATTGGCTCAGGAGGATTGCATAAACCTAGTTTGATTTCAGTAGCCATGTTTCACCTCGGTTAAAGTTTCACTGATTGGTGTTCTATGTGCGAAAATGGAAATTCTGTAGCGTCAAGTAACTTCCCGTAGTTGCAATCGTCTGAATAGTGATTACATTCAGACGATTGCTTTTGTACTAATCAGAAGGCTGTTGATTCCGGTCTAACTCCCATTGCAGATAAGTAAGTGCGGTTTGAGCATCAGCAATGTTTAAATCAGGTTGATATCCCTCGTCCAACAGTTGTCTGTAGTGTGGATGCGTAGCAATAAGGGATATCAGATTTTGGGCTTGTTCAAGTAATTGGCAGAGATTAGGATTAGACATTTCTATCCCCAGCCTGGAACATAAATCAAGAGCTTTAACCCCGATAATTCCTGGCTCAATCTCCGTTTCCAACTCTTCAAGCAGAGATTTAAAATTTGGCTGAGAATCGTTGATTTCAATCTCAATCAAATCTGCGCTTTGTGTAACTACAGTTACCCAATCGGGTAAAGTTTGTGGAATGGTCTTCGCGTAAAGTTTCATGATTGTGTCCTCTGGGATTAATAACCTAAAAATCCTCGGCAATTTCCAACAAAAAGCCGCGTCCAGTGTTCTGCACTTGCACCAGTTCTTTATCCAGCAGTGTTTGAATCACTGAATCGGAAAATTGAAATTGCAGCCGATGCAATGGAACACAACCGCCACAAAGCCGAATCGAACGCAGCAAATGATTAGCTCTACGGTCAAAATTGTCTGTAGAATTAGCCATTGGTACTACCTCCAGTGATGGCTAGTAACTGTTGTTGCAGAATTGCTATTTGACTTTGATAAAACTCAATCTCTGCGCGTATCTGCGAGAGTAGTTCTTCAGGGGAAAGTGGTTTAATTTGATTTTCCTGAAAGTGGAACAATTCGTCAGAGTTTCTATGAGGCATCACGGCATAACGCCAGCCATCACCAAATTGTTCAGCTAATTCAGTAGCATTCGGGTAGTAATAAAGCCCCAGAATGATGCCGTCTTTAGTACGTTGATTCAAAGCAAAGCGAGGGTAGCCCCAGTGTTGGGGAATTGATATTGTGGGTTGCATAGATAAATTGCTGTTAGTGAGGATGGGTTGGGCGATTGCTCTCTGTAGAAGTGCGATCGCCCTTGTGTGTGAATTACGCCGCCACTAGCTGCAAGTACGGCTCATATTCCCGTAACTGTTCCCATTCATCAGGGGTCAGTTCATCAAATGGGCGATCTAGCAACTGCTGTAATTCGTTGGTCGTTAGCTGTTCTAATGGGCGATATTGCAAATATTCCTGAGATGGTTCAGCCTGGAGTACGACATCTACCATCGACAGCCACCACACGGCATCCAGCGCCGAGTCACAGGGGATGCGCTGCTGTGTTTCATCTGCGGCGCGTGTAAACCACCAGCCGCCGTCAGTCTGGCCGACTTTGCCCAGCTTGCGTAGCTTGCCGCCTTCGGCATCGCCGTTATATATGCCGTCGTCGAGGATGTCGAACCCGAACTTTTCACATTCAGTGAAAATCTGCACCATGATTTCGTTACCAGTGGTGCAAACTTCTTCTGGTAACTGCTCTTGCACAGGTAACGTGCCTTGCTGGTACTGCTGCTTGATATATTCGTAGCAAAGCGCGGGTGTAATGTCTCGGTAAATCTCTTGGGCGTTAATCATCACCCGCCAGTATAAATCTTCGTAGTTGTCGTGGTCGTAGCTGATACTGGCTACCAGATAACTATCAGTATGATAATCACCAATATGTACTTCTTGGTCGTAATACGAGATTTCTAAAAATGTCAGTTCTTGTAGTGGAATTGGTGGCGTGTTGAGTGTGCCGTCCTTGTAATGCCACTGGATGAAGCGATGGCATCTTGCCCAGGTGTTTGCTCGAAACTTCTCTACACCCTCCACCATGACTACCCAGCGTTGGGTTAAGTGGTTGTCGTCATAGCTGATGCTGGCTATCAGTTTGTCACCAGCGTAATATTCGTGATGGTAAAAAGATATTTCTACTGGTGTCAGTGGTTCAGGGGCGTTCGCCCTTGGCGTTGGTGCAAGGGCGATTGCTTCCAAAGTTTCGTAGGCTGTGGGCGTCGCCTTTTGTTATATCTATATACTCGCATTTTTAGATAATAGTGTCAATATGCGTATTCGCACTTTTAAGGTATAGTATCTATTATGAGAATATGGAGGTATGGCAGTGCAAAATCGAATCAAAAAATTTATCGAAGAGAAAGGCATCAGCCGATATAAGTTCTGGCAAGACACTAAGCTTGGCAGAGACACCGCTTATCGCCTATGCAATGACCCCAACTACATACCTACAGGCAGTGTATTAGATAAAATTTGCACTACTTATAGAGTTCAGCCGGGAGAATTTCTGCTTTGGCTTCCTGACGACGAACCATCCTTTGAAGCGATGGCGGACAGCCAAATATTTGAAACCGAGGAAGTGCTGAACATTAATAAACACTCTCGCAACCAATCAACAGATCAAGTTGGTAGAGTAGTGTTGCCATTTGAAAGGAAGTCAGCATGAGCGTGTTATCTCAAAAGCCTTTACAGCTTTTGATGATTAATTCTGCCACTGTTAATTATTGTGTTTATCTCCATGTATTCTTCAAGAAGTGATGTCTGGTATTGGTGCAGCCTTGAGGAACTACCTACCACGTTCAGAATCATCTGCCATTGGTTCAAAGCAAATACCATTGAGCCAATAGGGTGGAATCATGCCTAAACCACCTTCTAATCGCAAAAAAGCCACCTCTGCCGTATCGAGTAACAGCACATCAACAGATGACCTTGTAGAAGAGAATATCTCTCCTCAAGAAGACCCAGGTTCAGCAACAATTACGGTTACTGCTGTCGAAATTCCAGAGTTGACAGAGGAGGAGCAAAGCGATCGCTTGCACTTGGAAAGAAAAGTGGAGAAAGCGGTTTTTGAAGCAGGGAAGGCGCTGATGGAATTGCGCGATCGCAGGCTTTACCGTTCCACCCACAGCACTTTTGAGGAGTATTGCAAAGACAGGTTTGGATTTGAGCGCCGTCATCCTTACAGATTAATCGAAGCGGCTGCTGTGGTAGATAACCTCATGCAAATATGTTTCAGCGAGACACAAACAGAAAGTGAATCGAACGAACAGCAATTGCGTCCCATTGGGACACAAATTCTGCCCACGAGCGAGCGCCAAGTCCGACCCATGACAAAGCTTGAACCCCAGGAACAGCAAGAAGTGTGGCTAAGAGCAGTAGAACTTGCTGGTGGGAAAGTGCCGACTGGTAGGATTGTGAAAGACGTTGTGCAAAAAATAATGGAGAGAACCAAAGTACCAAATACCTACCAGTTGGGTGAAGTGTGCACCGCCCATGTAGACAGCTTCCCTATAGACCTCCCCCTAGAACCGAACATCCGGGAACCAAACCGCAAAAGCGCAACCTACAGACAAATCTTCGACTCACTGACTACTCAACCCGAAAAATTCTTTGCTCGCCACAGTGGAATCGTACTGTGTGCCAATAAAGTTAAACCAAGCAAAACCTCACTTGAACTGGAGATATTAGAAGCCTCGGAGGGGGGCAGCGATGGCATTATCAACGGTGGCCACACAGTTTTAGGATTTGAACAAGCTAAAAACTATAACAGGACTTACGCAACTGTCACAAGCAATGGCGCGGTGTAACCGCGCCGCGCGCCAAACAACTACGCGATAAACATGGGAACAGCCGGACGTTTTAGTTGCTGAACTAAATAATTTGATAACAATCCATGCTTAATTTGATAGATTGTTTGACCAGTTTTATAAGCTAAATCTTTGAGCCTAAGCCAGACTAAAATAGCGCAGGAAATATGATTTCTTTGAATCCGACCCTTACGGCATTGACATGATTCAATACCAGTCAATTGCTTTAATTCTCTATGAAACTCCTCAACCTGTAATCGTTCCTTACACGCTTGTTGTACAACGTCCGTAGAATCTTGAGATAAATCGTTTGTAGCGATAAAATCCGTTCTGTCGGTAGAGACAGTTACCCGAAACAGTTTCACTTTTTTGGCGGCTGGGAACTTTTTTATTTTAACTATTTTACCCCATTTCAACTCCTCGCTATTCCAGGATAACAATTCAATTCTTTTATAATCTTCTTGCCCTTCCGTATCATCAACAAGTCGATTACGTTTCAGAGGGCAATAATAATATTTCCCTAACCCATCAATATATAACATCAATTTATTTGTCGCATACCAAGTATCCATCAACACGGCAAGAAAATGGTAAAGCTTTATGATACACAAGGTTTTGCAGCATTTCCATCACATGGTAAGCCAGTCCTGAAGGCGGGTTTCCCGCCGTAGGGAACTGGCGCACCCGTAAGGGTCTATCTTTGTTTTTCCATCTCTGTCTGGGTCATAAATACGATAGTCAACTACCCAAAATTTTCCGAGTTCATGATTTACATATACACAATTTACTAGCCCAATCCCTTGAATTACACCATGCTCGTTGCCACTATATTGCCGTTTAGTTGTTTCTATTTCTACTGCATACCTTTTATCTAGTACTGTATCATCAAAAACTAGATATGCGCTATTACTCACTTGGATGATATCTTTAACATTATCCCAAAGCAAGCGTGGTGTTAACTTTTCATTTTTGAGATAGCGGTTAATTTTATCATGACTGATCTGCTCTAAATGGTCTGCCAAATTTGTGACAGTATAATTAATCTGACTACTTAACAAGTACCTAATTGTTAAGTTTAGTAAATCTCATAAACTACAGGATTTATTTTAGGTATCCTCAACTAATTTTCTCATGATTTGAAGAATACTTAACACAGCCAATTACTGTTACTAATTTCAGCAATTACCTCTGGGTAAGCCACTTTTATATAGTACATAAATACTATTAAATAGCGATCGCACTGTGCCAGTTGCGTAAGTCCTGTATAAATATGGTTTAGCGCATCTTCATACAGAATTGGTATTAAAACTTACGCATTGACAAGAAATGCCAAATATGGATAAGTTTAAAAACCACATCTTTCGTAAGGGCAAAGCATTGCTGTGCCTCTAC
>NZ_JAIVFR010000223.1 GCF_020829685.1 Nostoc sp. CHAB 5715
TACTCATTAATGGATTCCTCCAAATACGAATGAAACCAGGATTTGATTAACTAGCGCGACTTTAATTCGGTTCACTGAGTTTGTTTTCTCGTTCTTTTAGATACAACAGTTTAATAACTGTTATGGCTAATAAATTACGAGTTTTTTTGAGTCAACACAAGTAAACAAGCTTTTAAACTCAGTTACCTTCCGCAAAACATTTTCCGGCATTCTGTTGAGCATTTATGACTGCTCTTAATACTTTGTAATATTGCTTTTCAGAATTTCGGGTTTTAGCTGTAATCTGAAACCAATATTACGAAAGATTACGAAGGGGGCAGGGGGGCAGGAGGCAGGAGGCAGGAGGCAGGGGGCAGGGGACAGTAAATAATCTATTCCCTACTCCCTATTCCCTATTCCCTATTCCCTATTCCCTATTGAGAAGCGGTTGTAAGGTACAACATCTTCACCGAAGTAGCGGCTATATTCTTGGCTCTCGATTATTGCTTCTACAGCAGCCGACAAACCACTATCAGCTAGCAGATTGTTATACTGGCGAATTTCTTCCTGATCTGCGGGTGTACGCCCCAACAAGTGACGGAAGAGGAACTCAATCACCTTGGCATGAGGATAAGGTGATAAGAAGCGCTGGCGATAGATTTCGGAACTAGCTAGTTGACGCACAAACTCCCGCACGGAAATTTCACCATTCTGGAGTTTCCTGTCTAGGTCAGTACGGCGGAAATTATCTGGCACTTCACCGTTAAATACATCCAACACTTGCCGGTAAATGGCGTTAATTACCTGTTGTCTTTCGACTTGGTTTGTGGTTTCAGTTAGACGGTAAATACGTGCATGTTTAGGCACAGCTACTTCCACAGATTGTCCGTTCCCATCGTTGTAGGAACGACCCAGTTCAGCAAATGATATCTGACCATTTGTTTGCGTTGCTATATCTGCGATCGCCTGTGTCAAAAGCGACGTATCGCTAGCCCCGACGCGGGCTTCTACTGGCTTAAAGCTCGGTACAACTACGTCATCGTTTTGCTTGGTAAGCTGGTTGTACAGCTTTTCTGTATTCGGGAAGTTTGCCGCAGGTAGGGTCGGGAAGCGACGGTAAGGAACCGTATCCTCACCAAACACCTCGTTATATTCCACACTATTTACCAAAGCAGCAATAAAGGCACGAATACCTTGAGTAGCCAAAATCTGGTTATACTTGCGAATTTCTGCCTGGTCTAGTGGCGCACGTCCCAAGAAGTGTTTGGTTCCCAACTCAATCACTTTGGTGTTGGGGTAAGGTGTGTAGAATTCTTTCAGGTAGAGGTTAGAGTAACCCAAACCTTCAATAAACTCCTTCACACTAATTTCGCCGTTACCCAGCTTGCTTTCCCACGCCGTAAATTCATTTTTGGCGATATAGGGTGCAATATCCCGCTCAAAAATCTGACGATAGGCAGCGCTGATCAAAGTTTTTACAGCAACTTTGTCACTGGTATTCGCCACCAATTTGAAGATTTTGCTTTGTTCGCGTTGCTTGCTGACACCTTGGTTAATGCGGAACTGAATATCTGGCTCTGACCGATTTTCTGTGACAGTACCCAGTGTCACAAAGCTCGGCGTTACTTCCTTCTGAACTTTCGCTGCAACATCTTCACGAATACTACCAACGCGCAATTGTCGCCCTGATACACCACCAGGAGTCAAATACCGTTCGTAAGGAATTGTATCTTCACCAAATGCTTCGGCGTATTCTACGCTGTTAATAATGGCATCAACTACCGCGTAAAAGCCCTGTTTAGCAGCGATGTCAAAGTATTTGTTGATTTCTTGACGACCATAAGTCGGACGACCCAACAAGCGGCGGTGAATATACTCGATCGCTTTACAAACATAGAGCGATGACCAGTACAGATTGCGGAATACATCCGACTTAGCCAAAGCACGGATAAACTCCCGCACAGAGATGTCGCCGTTTTCCAGCTTGATTTCCAATACCTTTGAGCGCTGACCTTCGTAAAGATCGCGACCGAAAACTTGCAAGTAAGCCGCTTTAATCACTGCTTGCGTCGAGCTTTCAGAGAATCTGACGCTAGAACCTTTGGCAGCCTTTCTACCAATAGTACCAGGCAGTTGATCTAACTTGAACACTTTGGGCCCAAGGGTACCAGGAGCTTCACCCCGCGCATTGGGATTGCTATTTTGGTTATTAATCCCTGCCCCTTGGTGAATCAGGATGCGCTTGGTATCCTTGCCAAAAGGAGCCGGACTGGTGCTGGGGTTGCGAGTTTCTTTCGGGAAAATCGCCCCAAATTGAATTTCTAAGGGGTCATTCCCAGAACCATAGGGATGTTGGTCTGGTAGTGGTTGTTCGTAAGCAGCAAATGTGGTGATGAACTGAGGTATCTTGCGGAAAGGCGCACTGTAGTTAAACAGGTCTTGCTGCGGCCCCCAGTTGCGACATTCTTGTGCTTCTTGACCAAGACCCCGGAGGTAGGGTACTGTTTCTTCGCCAAAATAGTCACCGTATTCAGCAGAATCTACTAAGGCATCTACTAAGGCTGCTAGACCACCATTAGAAATAATCGAGAAGTATTTTTGTACTTCTTCGCGGCTACTTGGCCCCCGTCCCAAAATGTGACGGAAAGCTAGTTCGATGACTCGGCTGTTAATAAAAGGCTGGTAAAACTGTTTTTGGTAAAGGGGAGATTTAGCTAGACGACGGACAAACTCCTTCAGGGAGATGTCGCCATTTTTCACCTTGGATTCTAGGTCAGATATTGACAAGCTATAAGCACGGGTAATATCGCGCTCAAAGATTTGCCGATAGGTCGCTTTGACAACCTCATTTTTTTCACTACTTGACAACCCAGGTTTCATCACAAACTTGGGACGCCGTTCTGACGCATTAAAGTAAATTTGCGGCAGTTCCAACCCTTGCTGGTCGCTAGAGGGGCGTTGGCGGAGTTTATTTGAAGGTGTGGCTGCTTTGAATTCTGTTAGCAAAACATCCATGTACTGAGACACAATCTCTGTAGCCTCAGCATCCTTGCGGAAAAAGGAAAGTGACCCGGCTTTGATTTCTTGTAAAGCTACCAGCGTTGCTTCACCAGAGCAGGCATTTTCAATGATTTCCCGTAAACCCCGTGTGTTCACCGCTATGATGTTGGGGTCGCCAGCAACGATCGCATAAGTAGCGTAGCGCAAGAACCAGGATAAATCCCGCAAGCTCTTGGCCATGTTGCTCGGGCCATATCGAGCAATGTTAATTGGTCTGAAACCTGGAGGTGTCGGGCCACTGGGGGATGAGTTAAATATTGAGCGTAAATTTTCTAGGAACCCACCACGACTTTCAACGTAGGTTACAGTTCCCAGTTGCATCCCTTGCTGAACATTAGCACCAGCACTAACAGGTACTATTTCTATTTCTCTGGGCTTTTCTAAAAAAGCCATTGGCGAACCACCGACAAAAATCCGGTTGGCAGCGCGAGATACGATAATCTCGGCATTATCCGTCAGCGTCTGGGAAATTTCTAGACGCTTTGCACCAGATGCAAAATAGCTTGCCAGTTCATCTAATTCACCACTTCCCAAAAAGCGGTCTTGCTGCTCGGCTTGGGTAATTGTCGCTACAGCTAGGGTTTGATATAGTTGCGGACGCGCAACTGAGCTTCCACCACTTGCCTTAACACTCATCGGATTTGTAAAACTCCCATCATAATCATTTATGTGTTAAGTCTGGGTCGCTTTGAGGCTTGACACATCGGTGTGTCTGTGCTTTATAAACTTGAGAGTACTGCCTGCAAAACTGCCAGTAAATTAACCCGGTTAGCTTTTAGATTAAAACGTTTTGCGTTCTCAAGGCTGGTTTATTAAGAAGTGTGTAGAACCTGTAGCTTAGATGCATCCAGTCTTAAGAGTACATACTCTTATTTGGCTGAGATAAAATCTAAGTTTTGTAACTAAATAATAGGGTAAGCATGGTCTACTGATGCCGAAACCCTCTATTTTGATGTTTGTGGCAGTGTCCACCCTACGATTATTACAACTTATACAAAATTTTAGTTGAAACGAAATTGTTTACAGCAATGTCAGTGGACAGTAGTCATTAGTCGATGTTAAGTTGTTTTTGCTACTGGCAATTGAATATTAATAAATTACGTCACTTGGAATTAATTCATAATTTTTGATACTTTGAGCATTTGCTATCAACATTCTTTAACCGGAAAATACGATGCACAAAAGTTATAAATTTAACTATTTATTTAATGCTACTCTGTCTGCGATCGCAGTTATTATGGCTGTTACTCCTGCAAATGCGCTTCCAGACCAAAATATCAGCACCGTTGTTAAGTGGGCAAAGACGCTAACACGTACAAACTAAAGGTTAGCAGTAAGTATGTCAGCAGTTATAATCAATATAAAACTTCCAGGTTCAAAATATATGAATTTAACTGTAAAAACTTATTCTAACAATACTGCACCCAAGTTAACTTATGATGTGCTGATTGAAAATCAACAAAATGGCGGAGTTACTGCTACAGTGCTAGGCTTGCCAGATTTTAAAGGCTCTGGTGTGACTAAAGAAGAAGCACTAGAGAAACTAATTCAACTTTTACAAGAGCGAGAACCAGAAATAGTAACTTTAGAAATTGAGGTTCCCCAAACTGAACATCCTTGGATGAAATTTGCAGGAATGCACAAAGATAACCCTCTTTTTGCTGAGGTGCTGGAATATATAGAAGCTGAACGGAGTCAAATTGACTTGGAGAATGAGACAGAGTGAGTATTATCTGGATATTAGATACAGACCATCTGTCGTTATTTCAAAATAGTCATCCACTAGTCACACAACGCATAAGACAGCAGAACCCTGAAAATTTAGCCATAACAGTGATTACATTAGAGGAGAAAGTTAAAGGATGGCTGAATGTTATCAACAAATATAATAATCAACCTTCTAAGTATGACAAATTAATATGGGGATACAAGGGATTATGGGATGAAATAGAATATTTCAAAAATATAAAATTACTTGAATTTGATACTAAAGCTTGTAATGTTTATGCTGAGTTAGTTAAGCACAAAATTCGCGTTGGTACTCAAGATTTACGCATTGCGGCAATTACGCTGTCGGTGAATGGTATTTTAGTAACCCGCAACCGGAAGGATTTTGAGAAAGTTCCTAATTTGCGTTTAGAAGATTGGACTATATCTTAATTTGTTTCAAGCCTAAATTGACCTAGATGTTATAATAAATATAAAACTTGGAATATAAAAATATTATGAATTTAGCTGTAAAAACTACCTCTCAGACAACTGCACCAAAGTTAAATTATGATGTGCTGATTGAAAATGAACCAGATGGTACAGTTAAAGCAACATTGCTAGGTTTACCAGACTGTCAAGGTTTAGGAAATACAGAAACGGAAGCGATAGAAAAACTTAGTCAAAGTTTGCAACATCGTTTAGAATCTGCCAAAATAGTCACTTTAGCAATTGAAGTACCCCAAGTAGTAGAAAACCCTTGGTTGAAAATAGCTGGTAAATATAAAGATGATTCGCAATTTGATGAGATGCTGGAATATATAGAAGAATATCGGCGCGAATTAGATGAAAGAAGGGAGTTAAGGTAAATTTAGATGTGAATAGTTTAAGAATATTAGATACGGATCACCTATCTTTGATCCAAAGGGGTAATCCATCTATTAGAAAGCGATTAAATACATTTAATCTTCAAGATATTGCAATAACTATTGTGACGGCTACTGAACAAATACGGGGAAGAATGAATACTATTAATAGGGCTGATTCATCAGGTGAATTAGTCTTAGCTTATGCTAGATTACAAGATACATTAGATGATTTAAATAGTATTAGTGTCGTGGAATTTAGCGAAGATGCTGGCAATATTTACGCTGAATTAGTTAGGCAGAAAATTCGCGTTGGTACTCAAGATTTACGCATTGCGGCAATTACGTTGTCGAGGAATGGTATTTTAGTTACTCGCAACCGGAAAGATTTTGAGAAAGTTCCTAATTTGCTTTTAGAAGATTGGACTATATCTTAATTTTGTGCGATCGCTAGGATTTGACGAGTATGCTATTAATTGTTACGAAGACTTGATTCGTCAAAGAATTCGCATTGGTACTCAAGATTTACACATTGCGGCAATTACGTTGTCGGTGAATGGTATTTTAGTAACCCGCAACCGGAAGGATTTTGAGAAAGTTCCTAATTTGCGTTTAGAAGATTCGACTATATCTTAATTTGTCTTAAGGCTAAATTTACCTATTTGTTTATAGTGAAAAAATTCAGAGTAATATTATTAGCTTCCCAGTATTCTTTGGCTGAATTTAAAATATCCAATGCTATTTGGTACTGTGTAGGGTCAGCTTGAGCAAAGATATCAGCATAGTCATACAATATCACGTATCTCTCAGCCGGACACCATGTTAAATCGGTGATACATTCATCAAAAGCATCCCAATTAGCACCAAAGTATGTAGGAAATTGCATTGCTTCAGCAGCTTTACTTAAAAATGTTTCTTTGCTATTAATTTTTTTACCATCAAGATAAAAAACTTTAGTTCCTGGTTCTGCGGCTATTTGTTCCACTGCTTCACGTATGCTTTGTTTTATATCTATTGACAAACAATTTAGAAATTCACTCATGTATTTATCCTTGTTTATCACGACTACTAGATGACTTCTTGAAAGCTATTGTAGTGATCATCTGTATAGTAAATTTCGGCATTTTTCCCAGTAATCAGACGGCGACTACTATCGCATTCTTATAGAAAACGGCGAAATGAATTTACTGTCCACCTCTAGAACGAATAATTTGCCCTGTAATCCACTGTCCTTGCAATGAGGCGAGAAATAATATTATATGTGCGGCATCTGCTGGTGTACCTAAACGACCAAACGGTGCTTTTTCCTCAATTTCTGAGCGGATTTCATCACTCATCCAGCCTGTATCTGTTGCCCCAGGATCTACGGCATTTACAGTAATATTTTTACTTGCTAGGCTAGCACTGAGACTTAGAGTCAGCGCTTCTATTGCTCCTTTGCTAATAGCGTATGGTAGGTTTTTGGGCATAGGAGCCAGACTTTGACCAGAGGTAAGATTGATAATTCGTCCTCCTGGCCGTCCATCATGGCGATTAGCAAATTCGCCACACAACAATG
The DNA here is from genome assembly GCF_020829685.1 of Nostoc sp. CHAB 5715. Taxonomy (GTDB): domain Bacteria; phylum Cyanobacteriota; class Cyanobacteriia; order Cyanobacteriales; family Nostocaceae; genus Nostoc. Next base: position 7,171 of record NZ_JAIVFR010000223.1, read on the forward strand.
TAGTACCTCGAATATTTACGGTGTAATGAGTATCAAGTAATTCGGATGATAAAGAGTATATATCTGCTTGTTGATCGTGAGCGGCATTGTTAATTAGAATATCCACTTGTCCCAGACTGCCCTCAATGTGGTCAAAAAGTTTTTTGGGCATTTCTGACTCAGCCAAGTTAACCTCAACCCCTGCGGCTTTGACTCCTTGTAATTTTAGTGACTCAATGATTTCTTCTGCCTCATGAAAATTGCTACCCCAAGGCATCAGCTTATCGTATGGTCGATAATAAGTCGTAAAGATATTTGCTCCAGATGCAGCAAGTGAATGAGCGATCGCTGCACCAATTCCCATGTGTCGGCTTACACCAGTTACTAGGGCAACTTTACCCGACAAACCGTAATCTACCATCTGTAATACAACGCTATTAATTCTATTGGCTTGAATTTTACTCCTTATTGCTTATTAGCATCCGAGATTCGATAAACTCAGAATTGCCCCAAGATTTACTTATCATGTCCGATTCCCAAACTGTTAGTGCTGCTGTTGCCAAACTCTACAATACCTACCCCTTTCCGCCAGAAGCCCTGTTGGATGAACCACCTCCAGGCTACAACTGGCGCTGGAATTGGCTAGCTGCTCATAACTTCTGCACAGGTCAAAAACCCCAAAGGCAAGATATTCGGATTTTAGATGCAGGTTGCGGTACTGGTGTGGGTACAGAGTACTTGGTTCACCTCAATCCTCAAGCTTCTGTTGTAGGAATTGACCTCAGTACTGGCGCTTTGGCTGTAGCAAAAGAACGTTGTCAGCGTTCTGGGGCTACCCGCGTTGAATTTCATCACCTCAGTTTGTTTGATGTGGAACAATTGCCGGGTGAGTTTGATTTAATTAACTGTGTTGGCGTTTTGCATCATACTTCCGATCCAATTCGCGGTATTCAAGCTTTGGCGAAGAAGTTAGCCCCAGGTGGCTTGATGCACATTTTTGTGTATGGGGAGTTGGGGCGTTGGGAAATTCAACTCATGCAAAAAGCGATCGCACTTATTCAAGGTGACAAAAAAGGCGACTACCGCGATGGTGTCCAAGTCGGACGACAAATATTTGCATCTTTACCAGAAAATAACCGAATTGTCAAATACGATAAGCAGCGTTGGTCATTAGAAAATCACAAAGATGAAAACTTTGCGGATATGTACGTTCATCCCCAAGAAATTGACTACAACATTGAGACGCTGTTTGAATTAATAGATGCTTCGGGATTGGAGTTTGTTGGTTTCTCGAATCCGAGTTTTTGGGATTTGGAGAGACTTTTAGGCAAAGCACCAGAGTTAGTAGAACGGGCAAAACAATTGAGCGATCGCCAGCTTTACCGCCTGATAGAATTACTAGATCCAGAAGTAACTCATTACGAGTTTTTCCTCGGTCGTTCTCCCTTAATCAAGTCCGACTGGTC
>NZ_JAIVFR010000224.1 GCF_020829685.1 Nostoc sp. CHAB 5715
ATCAACTTCTAAACTTAAAAGAAGTGTTACTATATCTAGCATGGGCGTTCTGTAGACTGGAAGTTGTCGTTGTGGTAAACAACAACTTTACTACAGAACGCCCTATTTATTTTTGGCGAAGGTATTGCTTTTAGGAGAGAGATTTAGAGAGAGGTTTTCCAGATACCCTGAAAAGTCAGAGCAATTTTAAGTTGACAAACTACTCAAAGCGATCGCATCTTATACCATTTCACTCAATGACAGACCGCCCAGCCGTAAAAACTTGTTGTGCCGTTAGTTGCAAGTTGGGAAAAATTGAAGAAACAAGTTGCTCGTTGTTTTGAAACAACTGTTTTTGATACTCATCCTCTATTAGAGTACAAATTGTCACCGTTGGCTGTTTGGGTTTGCCAATATATTCTCTACCACCAATACCCAGATAATCAACAATCCAATATTCAGGAACTCCTAATAGGGCGTAATCTTCAGCTTTGCGGGCGTAATCATTTTGCCAATTTGTGCTGACAACTTCAGCAATCAGTTTGATTGAGTTTCCTAATGTAATTATGGGTTGTTTTTGCCATAATGGTTCATTAATTAATTGAGTTTGGTCTAACACAATCACATCGGGACGAAAAGCTGTTTCTGTTCCTAATAGTTTGATTAGACAGCGATGGAGGATAAAGTAGCTGAGATCCTGACGGTCAATTTCTACATTAAGTTTTCGCCCAATCAATGCTGATACTTGCTCGTGTGGCCCAGTTGGTTCCATGTCAATTAATTCACCATCAATTAGTTCATAGCGATCGCACTCACCGTAGTGGCTAATAAATTCATCAACGGTTATAATTTTTGGGGCTGATTGAACCATTGCGATTATTCCTCATGATATATTTATTCATAGTCGTATCGTTCATCAATTGAGGTGAAAACAACACTGTCAAATATTTCTGTAGCTTCTTCAAAACTAATGCCATGTTTCTGGATATTTTGTTGGTTTTTATTTTTGTCCCATTCAAATTTCATTCAAGTATACATAAGCCATATAGCAATACAGTTCAGTTAAGCATTTCTTCCTTCTCTCTGCGTCCTTGGCGTCTTGGCGGTTCGTTAAAAAAATTGACTTTGTAACATAGTTTTAGCCTTAACCCAAGCGTATTGAGCCACATAGAGTTAAGTGTAATAAATAAAACTAAAGGCATGAGGAAAAACTCACGCCTTTTTATTTAACAAGTGGTGGGGGTTTAAGTCCCTTGTCTGTACAGGTAGCAGGTTTTGATGCCTAAATCTAAATCCCCGTCACAAAACGTAATTGCGAACTTGTACTGAGCGTAGCCGAAGTATTGCGAATTGTTTTAAACTTTTTTCCCACCGCCTGCTAAAAGTTCCAGGATGACTCCATTTGTCCAGCCGAAACCAACTTCGTTAGAACTATATCCAAAGGAGATTTCGTCGGAAACGTTGGCAGAACAGCGTTCAACATCATATTTCTCAACTAGGGTATTGTGACGCTCGAATTCTTTAATTACCATCGCCAGGAATTTGTTGGCAATGCGATCGCCTTCTGTATGATACCCATAACGGTGAAGTCCCTGGACAGCAATAAACGTCAATGGTGCCCAACCGAAAGGAGCATCCCACTGGTTTCCGGTGATATGAGTACTGGTAAGAATTCCGCCTGGGGCTTCAAACAAAGAGAGATTTTCCACGACGCGCTGGGCTTGGGCTTGAGAAGAAATTCCTAGCCACAGGGGATAGAATGTGGTAGCAAATTCGTAGCGGCGGCGTTTTCCGCTCTGGAAGTGATAGTCGAAATAGAGTCCTTGTTCTTCATTCCAGAGAAATTGATCGATCCGATCGCAGCGGATATCTGCACGATCGCGCCATTGTTTTTCCAGTTGTTCGTTCCCCAAAATAGCGTTAATTTGCGCCATATCTTGTTCTACCTGATACAGCAAAGTGTTGAGGCACACAGGAGCATAGTGGAGGATATCAGCACTGAAGGGGCCAAATCGGTTGGTGATATCAAAACCGGACTCGCGCATGGTGCGATCGCCCTTGTAAAATAAGTGGGTCAGTTTGTCATTTTCCCGATTGTAGTAAAGATTAACGTCATAATCTTCAACCTCAAAGGTTTGGTAATATTCCTTGACGCGATCATAGTGGCTTTTTCCCTCCTCATCCCGTTCGGAGAACACAACTTCTGGCGCGGGGCCTTCCCCAAAGGCATAAAATCTGGATAAGCCGGTTCCGGGATTCAAATGGGGCGGTACTACCCAGTAATAGTAAAATTGTTCTAGCAGTGGGACGGTTGAGCTTAACCACTCTTCATCCTGGGTGTGCTGGAATAGTGCCAAAACCATCATGCTGAGGACGGGGGGTTGCGATCGCGACAGCATATAAGTCCGGTTGGCATTGAGGATAGTGCCGTAATGCTTCACCTGGTACAATAATTGATCTACCTGGCTTTGCGCTAGCTCCAATTCTCCATCATGCAAAAGTCCCAGTAATATAAAGTAGCTGTCCCAGCCATACATTTCGTTAAATCGACCACCTGGTACGACATAAGGGCCTGGTAGGTATAGTAACCCATGCTGTTTAATCGCTTCGACTTCTGAGGGCAAAGTGCGAATTTCCATTGCTTGCATATCTTTTGGGGATAGCGATCGCTCTAACACAGTCTGAATATTGGGACAATCTTCTAAGGGGGAAATGTAGACGATCCAGGGAGTGCCTGGTTTGTGGTCTAGTTTGGTATCTTTTGCAGATTGTAATAAGTGTTCGTGCGATCGCGTTAAGGTTTTCCAGGTTTTTTTGATATGGACGCGCAGGGTGTCAATCTGCGTGGTGGTAAGTGAAGTGGTCATAATTTAATTTGACGGGGTGGTGAGGAGTTTGGAAGAGTTTTTTTGAACGCAGAGGAACGCAAAGGGAATCGCAGAGGTACGCAAAGGTTTTATGAGAAGAATTCAGAACTCAGGAGTCAGAATTCAGTATAAATTCTGTACGAGTGGGTGATGAATATTGGTTAAAACCTCGTCCCTGGTGGGCGAAAAAATTAAAATATTCTTCCTCGTTAAAACTCTATCCCTTTATGGGTAGAGTATTCTGAATTCTGAATTCTGAATTCTGACTCCTTTTTATGTTTTTACTCGGCACTACTAATTAACAGGGCGACTGGGAAATGGGCGAGGGCTGATCCGATAGATAGGGTTTGTGTAGTTTGTAAGGGTTGTTGAGTCAGGACGTTTTTCCAGGTGGGGGGAGTTCCAGGGGGTAATTGCAGGTGTGTATCTTGCCATACTAACTCGCCTAAGGGGTTTTCTCCTGGCTGGATGAGGTTTGTTAAAAAGCGAGGAACGATCGCGATCGCTGTTTGATTCCCTTCTTGCCGCGCAAAGGCGATTATGTGATTGGCGTGGGTTCCCTGAACTTCTAAGGGGAGATAGTCGCCGTCCTGGAATAATGAAACATAGTTTGTTCTGACTTGGAGTAATTGAGCCGTTAAAAACAGTTTGATTCTACCGTCAGTTTTATCACTCAGCAACTCTTGAATCAAACCCAGAATGTCGGTTTTTACCTGTTCGCGGATGGCGCTTAAGTAGGTGCGTCGCTGTTCAAAATCCACGGTACGGCGGTTGTCTGGATCAACTAGACTCAGTTCCCAAAGTTCTGTTCCTTGGTATAAATCGGGTACACCTGGGGCGGTAATCTTCAGTAGAGTTTGGGAAAGGGAATTGAAGATACCATACTCTGCAATTCGCCCTTGAAAGGGATGAAAGGCTTCTAGAAATTCGCCAGAGAGGGAAGGGTCGAGTACTTTCTCAATAAAGGAGGTACAAGCTTCTTCATACTCGCTATCAGGTCGCAACCATGCTGTATGCACTTTCGCTTCTCGAATTGCTTTTATTATATAGTCTTTCACCCGTTCCACGAAGGATGCATGTTCGTGTTCTGCAAAAGGAAACGCCCCTACTAGGGTTTGATAGAGAAAATACTCGTCGTTGCGATCGGGCATAGCGAACCCGTGGCGATGGCTACGATGTCCTCGATTCATGGCACTCCAGGTATTTACCTGCTGATCCCATTCATCGGGAATTTCTGAGAGGACGTTCAATCTGGCGCGAACATCTTCGCCGCGTTTGGTGTCGTGGGTGGCTGTGGTGTTCATTGTGTGAGGCCAGGTTTCTTGGTGCTGTTTGTTAAAGGCATGAAATTTGCCTAAGTCGATGCCAAAATGACCAGGATTTCCGCCGACTTCATTTAGCGACAGCAACCGATTGTAAACATATAATGTGGTGTCTTCTACGCCTTTTGCCATTAACGGCCCACTGTATTGCTGCATCCGCAAGACAAAATATATCCACTGTTCGCGTTCTGTTTGAGTTAAAGAATTATCAAACTCTAACAGCATTAATTTTTCAATAAAGGTCAGTTCGTTCTGCAATAGGGGCGTTTGTTCTTTGGCTTGATCAATTACTTCTTGAATGGTAGCGCGATCGCTTTCTCCAATTCCATCGGGTGTAATGTAGGTACGGTAAATCGGGAACAGTGTCAAAACTTCGGCGATCGCTCTTTTTAATCCATTCAGTGTAAAATCATTGGCATAACGATATTTGCTAGAAACATTCTTTAACAAAAGTGCCAGATTGTCAATATCACCTGCTAAATTCTTTTCTAAAATTAGGTGTTTTTTATCCTTTACTACCGATGCATAATCTACTCTGGAACTGATAAAGTTTTGGTAAATTTTATCGAAGGATGATTCATTTTCCGTTTGACAAAATACGCCATTTACATAGTTGAGAAAGTCATAGCCAGACGTTCCTTCAATTTCCCAGTTTTCCGGCAATTCTTCGGTGAGTTCTAAAATCTTCTCGACGGTGATATAAACATCTCCCATCTTTTCTTGCAGCCTTTCGAGATACTGGATTGGATTATAAAGTCCATCAATATGGTCAATCCGTAAACCTGTAAATTTGCCCTCCTCAACCAGCTTTTGAATAAAGCTGTGGGTATTATTAAAAACCCGCAGTTCTTCAACTTTAACGGAAATCAATTCATTGACAGTAAAGAAACGGCGGTAGTTCATTTCTTCCGCCCCAACCTTCCAAAAGGCGAGACGGTAAAATTGGTCATTGAGTAAATCATCTAGGAGGTTAAAGCTTTCTGAATTACCGGGTTCTCCGTTGAAAGTTTGGATATTTTCGTCAATGAACTCGCGGATGGTATCGTTTGTGGTGTAGAGTTCCCAAACCAATCCTTTAATAAATGCGATTTGGTCTTGTCGCTGTTTTCCCGCAACTTCTGAGGGCACATTTTTGAGAATGTAGAGAATCCCCAATAACTTAATAAAATCGGGATGATTGCGTCCCAGTGTCCGGGTGAGTTTACCCAGATTATAGGTGATAAATTTTGTGTAAGATTCTAACCGCAGTGGTAGTTTTAAGCTGTAATAGTTGACGGTTAAACCGTTTTGTTCGTATTGCAGCTGAATGTGTCCGTTTTCCAGGGATGTACCATAAAAATCTCCCAGCAGAGGAGCGAGAATTCGCTCTTGGCGATCGCCAAAGGGAGCATTCCAAGAAAGATCGAAGTAGTCAGTATAGCTAGAATCTGGGCCGTGTTCCAATACGTCCATCAAGTAATCGTTTTCGCTGCTATATGCCATGTGGTTTGGCACAATATCTTGTAACCAGCCCATACCAAGGGATTGAACTTCAGCAACTAATGCATCAAAGGATTCATTAGTTCCCAATTCTGGGTTAAGTTGAGTGGCATCTACTATATCGTAGCCGTGCGTACTCCCGGATCTTGCTTTGAAAATGGGGGAAGCATACAAATCGGAAATACCTAAATCTGCTAGATAGGCTGCGATCGCTTTGGCGTTGTCAAAGCCAAACTGAGGTGTAAATTGGATTCGATAAGTTGCGGTAGGAATTCTCATATTTTTTTGAGTGGGGAGTGGGGGGATGAGGGGGATGAGGGGGATGAGGGGGATGAGGGAGATGAGGGGGATGAGGGAGTTTTTGCTTGAAGGTTGAGCCTTTTTGTTTGAACATTAAGCCTTTTTGCTCGAACATTAAGCCTTTTTGCTCGAACGTTAAGCCTTTTTACTCGAACATTAAGCCTTATTGCTCGAACATTAAGCCTTTTTGCTCGAACATTAAGCCTTATTGCTCGAACGTTAAGCCTTATTGCTCGAACATTAAGCCTTATTGCTCGAACATTAAGGTTATGAGGCTGAAACTTTAAATTCTAACTCTCCCCCTCATGCTTTTTCATACAGTACTAAACTAGTAGGTTGCAATTTCACTTCTTGACCCACAGACAGATGTTCAGCAGCTTCAGAACCATGCCCAGACCATGAGGTATCAGCAGAGTCTAACAATTTATTAGCATTTTGCTCAAACGGCAGAGTCACTGTCACTGAAGACGAATTGAAGTTCATCACAAATATTAGTTCACTTGATTCGCACCAACGCCGCACGATGACCAACTGCTTGTCTTCATCGTTAGTCGCTTTGATGGAGTTACGCTCTTGATTCAAAAGTGCTGGATGCGTCTTGCGTAAATTAATTAACTGACGATACCAATCCCACAAAACTTTGTGCTTACCGTTATTACGTAATTCCCAATTGAGTTTAGACTTTAGGAAAGTTTCTGCCGATTCAGGATCTGGGGGATCATCTGCATAGTGAAATGCTTCAAATTCTTGTTTGCGTCCGGCTCGAACTGCTTGAATTAAATCAGGATCGGAGTGACTGACAAAGTAAATGAAGGGTGCTGTTTCGCCGTATTCTTCTCCCATAAATAACAGAGGTAAGTAGGGCGACAGTAGCACAGCGCCAGCAGCTAACTTTAATCCCTCAAAAGAGATTCGCTGGCTGAGGCGTTCTCCTTTCATTTGATTGCCGATTTGATCGTGATTCTGAATGCACACTGAAAACTGTGATAAGGGGCGATCGCGGCAAGATACGCCATGAAATCGCTTACGGTGTGGTGCGTACTTCCAATCGTAGATAAAAGTATCTTCATAAGCTTTCGCCAATTGAGCAGTTTGCCCAAAATCTTGGTAATATCCTTGGCGATCGCCTGTTAAAAGTGCGTGTAATGCATGGTGAAAATCATCACTCCACTGGGCATCAAGACCATATCCACCCAGTTCTGGCGGACGAATTATTTGCGGATTATTCATATCACTTTCGGCAATTAAATGGCGTTTCCATTTTTGCCCTTGTTGTGAGAAATGATGAACTGCTTCCGCCAGTTCCCACAGAAAATGCTTTGCCCCCAAGTCATAAATTGCTTGAATGGCATCCAGCCGCAATGCATCTATGTGGAAATCGCGCAACCAGTAAAGCGCATTTTGGATAAAATAATTTCGCACACCCTGACTATGGGCATCGTCGAAATTCATCGCATCGCCCCACGGCGTTTTATAGGTTTTAGTAAAGTAAGGCGCGAACTGACTCATATAATTGCCTTCTGGCCCAAAGTGGTTATACACCACATCCAGCACTACGGCAATTCCGTGTTGGTGGCAAGCATTTACCAGTTGCTTCAGTTCGGCTGGGCTACCGTAGGAATTTTGCACAGCATAAGGGTAAACGCCATCATAACCCCAGTTGCGGTATGCAAGAGTTGCTTCAATATGAGCATCTCCCGGAAACTGGGAGATGGGCATGATTTCAATGGCGTTAATTCCCAGTTCTTTCAAATCCGGTAAGCGGGGAATAATAGCGGTGAAAGTTCCTTCAGGCGTAAATGTCCCAACGTGAAGTTCGTAGAAAATCATCGACTCCACAGGAACCCCAGCCCATCCTTCATCAGTCCACTCAAACTGTTGATCGACAATTTGAGACGGCCCATGCACCCCTTCAGGTTGATACTGCGACGCGGGATCGGCAAAAGCGTCTTGTCCATTTAAGACATACCGATAAAGCGTGCCTGGATATACATCGCTTACTTTCGCTTGCCAGTATCCCTCAGACTGAGGCTTAAGCGGAATTAACTGCTGTTCTGGCGTCAAAATTTGTACTGTGACGCTCTCTAATAGCGGAGACCAAACTGTAAATTCACACTCTCCGTCACCCAAGTAGTTAGCACCAATTCTCACGCAGTATCCTCCCATCAGTTCCAGTTTGTTGTGCCGAATTATGGCGCGATCGCAAATGTCATTGATTGCACAATATTTACAAACACGCCAGATAGCATAATGGTTGGTCTACCGGGCTTTTAGCTAGCACCTGTAGGCGGATTTTTGACCAAAAAAATTCTCTCTAATGATAAATAAGGGGGCAAGAGTTTGGAGAGACGCGATTAATCACGTCTGTACAGGAGTTTGGAAATCTACAAAGGTGGGTAAAGCTTGGTGTAGCTGCGGTTTTTAACGGACTATTTACAGCAGTTTTCATGTATTTGAACCACATCTGTTGTAGGGGTAAAGCGCATTGCTCATTGGTGTCAACTTAAGCTAAAAATAGCTTAACTGTTGGCCTCCTCACCCGCCAGAGAATGAATTCTCTGGCTAATAGCTAAAGTCTACTGAAGTAGACTCAAGATTTTGGGGGATATTTAGTAATCTTTAGATTACTTTAGCTATTAGCAAGGAACTTCAGTTCCTTGC
>NZ_JAIVFR010000225.1 GCF_020829685.1 Nostoc sp. CHAB 5715
ATCGCATTAGCCATTGCTTCTGGATTATAAAGATTCATATCTTTTTGCGAATCGATGAAGCAACATTCTATCAAGATAGCAGGCATATCTGTATTTTTCAGAACATACAAGTGTGAACCACTTTTAACGCCGCGATTAAAAAATCCCAATTTGACGATTTCATCTAATACAGGTTTTGCAATTTTTCTGCCATTCTCACTAGTTGCAAATACTTCTGTGCCATTAGCTTGTCTGTTAAAAGCATTAAAATGAATTGAAACAAAAATATCTACTCTACTCGCATTAGCTGTAGAACATCTTTTTGACAGTGAGTCACGGACTGTACTAGCACTACTTGGTTTACATACTACGACTTCATTTCCTAAAGCTCTTAACTTAGCTATAACTCTATTACCTACATCTAGAGTTAAATTATCCTCAACTTTGATGCCTCTAGCTCCTGTGTCTGGTGGACAATTGTGCCCACTATCAATTCCAAATTTCATGATTTCATCCTCAATTTACTTATTTTCACACTAATTCAAAACTCTTCTAATTATAGAGACAAAGTTTTGTTAATAAATTTCTTTAAGTACTTGTTGGCAATATCCACATTCTTTTCAGCATTACTACGCTAGTAAATAAAATAAGTTTTTTTGCGAACTTTGTAAGTAGAGTTTATGTGGGTAAATCAGCTTTTTGCAAGGTTTTTTGGAAGAAAAAACACAACGGGTGCATCCCAGTTTTTATTTTGCTCTTGAGAATAACTGTCATTGCGAGGAGGAACGACGAAGCAATCTCATGGACTCGTTTTGACCTGAAAAATTTTGCGATTGCTTCGTTCCTCGCAATGACATGTAAAAAAGTGGGATGCTCCCAGTAGTTAGATAGCGGTTCTCATCTGAGTAGCTACTAAACCCCACCCCCAACCCCCTCCCCGCTCTTCGAGAGCTTGCTCTGATGTACCTCAATTGATTAATAAGCTGTTCCATAAATAACCTTGCATATATTGGGCGGGCGAGACGCCCACCCCACAAGAAATGTACAATTTTAGATTATGCAAACTAGATGTGGTTTAGCTTATGATAAACCGAGTTTTTTGGATAATATAAAATTCGGTTTATCAGCCTATTTTTTGAAGACTAAAATGCGAATGCTATTTGTCTTTTAATCTGATATCAATAACAGTTGCATTGAAGTTGTAGTTAAAGCCTTCCAACTCAAATGGCATTCCAATTTTAACTTTACTGTTACCAAGAACGGGGCCATTATCAGTTAACCGGGCTTTGCCATTTAAAGTCATAAGCAAATCTGTGCTAAAATTGTTAGTTTTTGGATCTGGTAATTCTTTAACAGTGCCATCAGGTTGGGAAACATTGACTGTTCTAGGTAGCTGTTGAATGGATTTGATCTCAATCGCCCCGTAGGGTTGATTGCGGATAATCACATTAGTTTTCCCGCCTTTTTTTAATCCATTATCGAATAATTGTTCAGGGTCACGGACATTCAAACCACGAACTACTAAGTCTACTTCTATGGGTACTGTTTTCGCACCGACTTGGGCAACAGAACCAGAAGTGCCAGGAAAGATAAAGATGCCAAATATAACTAGCAGAATTACTAGCGCAGCACCTAAATCTAAGAGGTTGATTTTGCCGAACAAGCGACCTTTTGAATCTAAAATAGCCATAAAAAGTTTTCCGAGGTAATAGCGAAGTAATTGATTGTAGCAAGAAGGTTTTCGATGGGAATAGTAATTTTCCCTATTTGGTAATAAAGGAAAAGCGGCTGGGCGTTGCGGTTATGCGACAGTTTATCACGAGTTCGTAAGTTCGCAGGGGTGGCAGCTAACCCTTAAACTTTTGCCTGTTAAGATTGACACACCCAGAAAGTAATATCTAGTGTTTAAGCCTATCTCTAGAGGGAGTCTCTAACCCCCGTAATTCGGTAGATTTGCCTAAACATTAGCTGTATAACAACTCCTTTGGTCTTGATTTAAGAATGCAACTTAGAATACTCTAAATCCGTCTCATAATTTGTCCCATCATTTTATGTTCTCCCAAAATAATCTTCAGAGCGTATTATGTTCAACTGGAAAAGTTTTGTTGCAAATTACCGTGTGTGGCGGCGTCGCTGGTTTTATCCTTTAATTTCAGTGATAGTTGCCTTGAGTCTGTGCCTGAGTACACCCTTACCTGGAAGAACTTTAGACTTCTTGCCTCTTCTACTCCAAGGGGTTCAGGTATTTCAGCTTTCTAATATGTCTCCTCGCCAGGAAGTTGATCTGGGTAAGCAGATTAATCAAGAATTAGTAGGCAGTGAAGTGCGGCTTTACCGCAATCCAGAAGTTAATCGCTATGTGGAACAAATTGGTCGGCGTTTAGCAGCTAATAGCGATCGCTCTGATCTCCCCTATACCTTCCAAGTAGTTCAGGATGACAATATTAATGCTTTTGCTACCTTGGGCGGCTATGTATATGTCCATACGGGTTTGCTGAAAACCGCAGACAATGAAGCGGAACTAGCAAGTGTACTCGCCCATGAAATCGGTCACATTGGCGGCAAACACGTAGTTAAACAGATGCAGCAAAAAGCGCTCCAAGGTGGTCTATTAACAGCTGCTGGCTTAGACCGGAATACGGCGGTGCAAATTGGTGTACAGTTAGCGCGAGACTTGCCACGCAGTCGTAACAATGAATTTGACGCTGATCAAAGAGGACTACGAACTTTGACACGAACTGGTTACGCCCAGTCTGCAATGGTTACTTTTATGCAAAAGCTGCTGAAAAAGGGTGGTTCTGCTCCGACATTTTTAAGTACGCACCCCGGAACGAGCGATCGCATTAATGGACTCAGACGTGCAATTAACTCTCAACCTAGTAAAGAAAATTATGGCTTAGATAAAGCTAGTTATAAAGCTAATATTCGACCATTAGTAAGGTCTTGAGGGTATTAAGCATTGGGCATTGGGCATTGGGCATTGGGCATTGGGCATTGGGCATTGGGCATTGGGCATTGGTTATTCCCCTTGTCTTGCTTGTCTCCCTCATCCCCCTCATCCCCCTCATCCTCCCCATCTCCCCATCTCCCCACTCATCTCGAATATTGCTTAATTCTTATTGCGGCGATCGACTTTGATTTTAGCTGGATTAACTCTGATCGCTAGATCTTCTAAGGGCAGGGTACGGAGATAGTCTTTAAAAATATTAACTTGATAAACCAGGTTATTTGTGACATCTAGTCCAGTCAACCAGCCACTCCGGGGATGATAAGCGCCAGTATCTATGTCTAGCCATCCCTGCCCTTGTGCCAGTTTGCCAGGAGAAACACCCGGCAGAGTAAAGGTAATGGTGTGACCGATGATAATGAGCTTATCTGGAAAGTAGGGTTTTTCAATGCTGTGAAATTCTTCTCGTATCCAACACAGTTGATCGGCAGTTTGTTCTGCCACTGACTTGGAAGGGTCAACACCAGCATGAGTTAACCAAATATCCCCCAAGTCGAGATATGTAGGCAAACTCTTGAACCAATCCAGATGGTCATCAGGAATTGAAGCCTCGTGGTAACTGGCTACCGTAGCTTGCCCCCCACTGTACAGCCATGCTTGCATCGTCGGGGAGGAAGTTCTGTGATTGGTCAGAATGTTTAATAACATCTGCTCATGATTTCCCAACAAACATGAGTAGTTATGTCGCTTGACAAAATTAACTACTTGTGAACTATGAGGGCCGCGATCAATTAAGTCTCCCAGGAAATAGATTTGATCGTCTGACGTGGGGGCGATCGCCTCCAACAATGTCATCAAACCTTCATAGTGGCCATGCACATCCCCAATTACAATTCGTCTGGGGCTAGTTTCGCTCATTGTCTCTTAGCTTCAATAGTTTGGCTAATACTTCTGCTACAGTTTAAGCTGTCTGGTTTCCGTAGTAGAAGGTAGAAATACTGAATAAGTTTTATTTTAATTTAATTATTCCCTCATAAATAAAATTAATTTATCATGCAATGGGATACAATGCATCGTCTTGAGTGCTAAGAAAGAAAATCAGCAAATTTCATTGGCGTTGTTAGCTTAAAATTTAAGCTGTTGCTTCTATCTCAACAATGTCTAAGGATTTTTCTGCTGATATTAGTTCGCGCATCTGCAAGCACATGAATGATGATCATGCTGATGCCATAGTTCTTTATGCTAAGGCTTTTGGTGGTGTAACAGATGTCAGGGCAGCACAAATGCTGTCAATTGATGCACAAGGTATGGATTTAACAGCGCAAGTGAATGGGGAAGCTGTGTCAGTTCGCATTCAGTTTGATCATGTTTTAGCAGATGCGGAAGATGCCCATCAAACTCTAATTGCGATGGTAAAGCAGGCGCGGCTGAAGGCAAAGTAGAAATTGGGCTAATTGTATGACTAAGTAGAGCGGCGTAAATAATTAAAGGTTTGTAGTGTTCGCGCAGCGTCTCGTAGAGAGGACTTTAGTCCTCAAATGAGGGCTGTTTGCGAAGCGTTCCCGTAGGGTAGCTCTCACTACAAAATAATCTCAAGATTTTAGGACTTACGCACTGTACAAATTGTCTATAGGACTTACGCAAAAATCGCCCAAAAGCTTAATTTATCGAACCGCCAAGACGCCAAGAACGCCAAGAATTCGTAGAGCGTGCGTAAGTCCTAGTCTATTATGTGCATAAGGATATTTGGTTGTCTCAGAGTATTATCGATTTTGACCGGGTAATGATGGCTTTACGAATGCGATCGCTACGGACTTGTGTTCTGAACCAACGGACTTGTGTTCTGAACCAACGGACTTGTGTTCTGAACCAACGAACTTGTATTCTGAACCAACGAACTTGTATTCTGAACCAACGGACTTGTGTTCTGAACCAACGGACTTGTATTCTGAACCAACGGACTTGTATTCTGAACCAATCATTATGCACATAATAGCCAATTTGTATAGTGCGTAAGTCCTAGATTTTTTACATGACTTAATCTAATTTGATTTATTCTCGCCTAGTTACTTAATGCTTGGCTCTCTTTAGACACGCTCAGGACTTACGTAGCGATGATTAGTCATTGCGAGCGGAACGCAGTCAAGCGTTGCAATCCCAGTCTTGACGAGATTGCAACTCTAAGAGACGCACTCGCGTTCGCAACGCTTGCAATGACGAAAGTACGTTGCCTTTGCGTAAGTCCTAACGCTGTTTCGCTTGATCTTAACTGTCAAAGATATTAGCTACTGCGGCATAAGCTTTGGGTTGGATAATTTCAAGCTTCCAATCTGAAGAATAATCAGGCAACTCATAGCCAACACTCTTAACATGAGCCAACATCAACTCATCCCGCTGATGCCAAACCGTAAATATTCTCTCCCTGCCATCATAAAGTGTTTCTAGGTCGATTTGATAAACCTCATTTACCCGCTTTAGTTTTAAGCCCAACAAATTTAACAGTCGGCTGAGTATTTTTATTGCCGAAACCTGCTCTTTCTTTGCGACTAAGTTAATATTAAGCGCTCTCTTAATATGCTTACTATGCTGAAACACAACATTTTTAAGCAATATCAAATCTGGATTACTCTCGTTAAATTCTCGTTCTGCTTCGAGAAACTGAAGCATTCCCAAAGCTCTCATCGCCTCAACTTTGAGCGTGTAAGTTTTTAAATCTGGGAGAAAAACTTTCCCTTCACCCCAAGACAGTTGCTGATGCCATTCTTGCTGATCTCTAACGTGAAAATACTCGCTTTCGTGAGTTAGATAATAATGAATTAACAGTTGACGATAATATCCGTGGTCATCCTGCAATTTCAGCCAAGGAGTAACTTCTACACCATACCTTTGCCTAAGAACATATTTATTAATTTGGTTACGTTCTCCATCAGTCAGGGAATGCTTCACTAATAGCTGCTCATATTCTAAATAATCGATATCTTTAGCATTAGCTACAGCAGTTGCTACCGATAGTTGATTTTGCTGCTTAATATCTTTTATTTTGCGTTTAATTTCTTTAGCTTTTTGACGGCTTTGTGTCCAATCTTTTTGAACTTTGACAATTTCTAAAATTAATCTTCTGCGAGTAGCTAAATCATTAGCATTAGTTGCCAAAAACGCAAGGCGTAAATCTCTAATAATATTATTGTGAACAGCATTACTCCGGATCTGAATTTGATGCCCATCAGCAATCAAACCATCTTGCATCGATTGACGGTAGAGGCGAATAGAAGCATTTATCCGTGCAGATAACTTAGCCCAAGTTCGCAAATGAATCGGGTCATGAACTAAAGGTAAATCCACATCTATTTTATGTAGTGGACTAAGCAAAGCTAAGTTTTCTTTTTGATTTTCCTGATACCAATCAGATAGCAAGCGATAATTTGTACTACCACTACCAATTAAGCCAATACCTCGTTTAGCGCACCAGACAACACGCGGCACATCATCCCGCACTCTTGCTAATGCTTGTCTTGCTTCCGAGTCAGGAATTACCCCTTGAAAAATGCCATAAACTCGGTCGAAATGTTGGATATCAATACTAATTCCCGTACCAAGGCTAGGGGTAACAAAAACGCCGTCATATTCAGAGATTTTTTGATTGATTGCTGCGATAAAATCAACCGCTTCGTGGCCAGGTGTGTTTGTAGTGTGGCTACTAACTACCAAGGTTTTGGGAAATTGCCGTCGTAATTTTTGTAACCGCTCTTTCACATAACGTTCAATTGTTTCACAACTGTAACGCCCAACGCGACTATCGGTAGTAACATAACATTTACGTCCAGCAAGTAAATCCAATTCCAGTTGATGAATTAGCGGAGTTGGGTTCGGCGAATCATAAAAAGTTACGTCCCAACCATGTTGAGGTTTCCACTGATTGAGAACTACCCAAGGCGTTAATTTAATTCCTGCCAATCCTTGTAAGTATTCAAGTGACACATCTGATAAATCAGCATCTTGGGCAATTACTAACCCCCCAGTTGTTAAAACTGTGGAAATTAGTTGCTGGAATAGTTTTAATATTTTTACACGCTTGTGTTTACAAGTATTACTGTTTAATAGATGCCACAAAGACTGCTCTACTTCATCTAGAATTACTATTGCTCCCCGCCAATTTTCAGGGTTAAGTTTCCAAATAGAATCAACGCACAATCCAAAAGATTTGGGCATTGGGCATTGGGCATTGGGCATTGGGCATTGGGCATTGGGCATGAGTTATTTCTCCCTCATCTCCCTCATCTCCCTCATCTCCCTTATCTCCCTCATCTCCCCCTACCTTCTTGTTCCCTTTCCAGTGTTAAACAACGGTAAAACCCCAAGGTTTTCTATTCTAGGAAGATTTGGGGTTTTTGGCAATCTGAGCAATAACTCATCCAACTCAGGGTTAATTATATTAGGATGCACAAAGCTGTCATCATCTAAAATCTAAAACTGCATGACTTATCTAGAAACAGCAGCGCAATTCTACCGCGAAGTTGCCCAAACCCCGCAAGTTGGACTTTGTTGTGTGCAAAGTACACCCCTGCAACTACCAGGGTTGAAAATTCCTTTGCCAATGCAGGAAATGAACTATGGTTGTGGCACTACCGTTCACCCCACTGAACTAGGAAACCAACCTACTGTGTTGTATGTCGGTGTTGGCGGCGGCTTAGAAGCGTTGCAATTCGCTTATTTTTCCCGCCATGCAGGTGCTGTAATTGCCGTTGAACCGGTTGGGGCCATGAGGGAAGCAGCTGCACGCAATCTGGAAATTGCTGCTCAAGAAAATCCGTGGTTTGACACCAGCTTTGTAGAAATCCGCGAAGGGGATGCTTTTAACTTACCCGTTGCTGATGCTACCGTCGATATCGTGGCGCAAAATTGCCTTTTCAATATTTTTGAACCAGAAGATTTAACCCGTGCTTTAAAAGAAGCCTATCGGGTATTAAAACCAGGCGGACGGTTGCAGATGAGCGATCCAATTGCCACTAGTCAAATTCCAGCACATCTTCAACAAGATGAACGACTCAGAGCCATGTGTTTATCAGGCGCACTCACATATCAAGAGTATACTGAACGGATTATAAATGCTGGTTTTGGTCAAGTTGAAATTCGCGCCCGTCGTCCTTATCGTCTACTAGATTCCCAGACTTATAATTTAGACGAACACCTACTTTTAGAAAGTCTGGATTCTGTCTCATTTAAAGTTGCTATTCCAGAAGATGGTGCTTGTATCTTTACCGGAAAAACAGCAGTTTATGCTGGCTTGGAACCATTTTTCGACGACTCAGCAGGTCATCTACTCCAGCGAGGTATTCCCGCAGCAGTGTGTGATAAAACTGCTGCTAAACTTGCGGCTATCAACCCAGCAGAAATAATTGTGACTAATTCAACCTGGCACTATAGCGGTGGTGGCTGCTGTTAATTTGTTAAGAAAGAATTCAGGTGTTAAAAGTCAGAATTACTCTGTATGACTGGGGAATGAATGCACAATTTGAATATTTCACTAATTGCATTCTTGATTCTGGATTCTGATTTCTTCTTTATAAACCTCAAAATGTTGTTAATTAGTCTATTTATCGCCACGCTTTTTTTAGCATATTCTAATGGTACAAATGACAACTTTAAAG